>JAOZNG010000213.1 GCA_029933895.1 archaeon | reverse complement strand
AGGGAGATGTAATAACATCCTGAACGATATAGATGAGTGCAGGGAGTATGATACAATGCCATCATGTGAGTGCGACCCGTGCAAAGTCGAGGAAACAGGTGATCACGTCTGTGATTGGGGCATAGGAGCGGAGGAGGAGCATATAACAATAAATCTCCCGAATACTTATGGGACAGTGGAATCAGGTACATTATACCTTGGCTGCGGGATGACATATGTTACAGGAACCGTTGAGGAAATCACCGCCCACACAATCCAGTTCAGAGTTAGCAGGGAGGATATACAGAAACTAATTGATGCCGGATGCGACTACAGCGGTTGAAATGAAAAGAAAATATTTAAATGAGGGTGGACTATAGAATGGAATTCAGTCGATATATGACTCGAAGGTATTTGGGGACAGTACTTGTATTATATCTTGTTTTATCTCTCACATTAGCTCAGGCTGTTATGGCTCAGGAATGCAGGGAGCTTGAGGTTGCTCCCGCACCTCTTGAGGGAAATATATTTGTAGAGTACTGCACTACGCCTCTTTCGCTTCCTGAATCAGGCGGATACGGTTACTTCGTCTACGCCTATCTCCCCTCGGGGGATATAGTTGAGCTGGATGTTGTTGGTGGGGGGATAACGGAGCTCGTGAATCTGCAGAATCCGGATAACCCTGATGCTGCAAGATATAGTTTAGAGGATAATACTCTCACTATCTCTGAGCCCGGTGCCCTCCTCCTAAAGTCGGCTTCATCCGGTGAGCTGGAGCTTTCCACAAGGAATGAGAGAGTTGCTGTGTCCGGCACCGACAACTGCAGGATACTGGTTGAAGAAAAATATGTTACAGAGAACTTCATCCAGTTGAGGGGGGATCATTACTCGGATTCAACAGGTCTGTTGATTGACAACGTTGTCGCCGCCATAGACCATCTCGCTGTTTACCTGATGGCTGTCACTGGATCCTCTTCTCCGGGTGGAGTCTCTGGCTGTGATTTAGGTGAGGGAGGAGTCGAGTGTAAGGCCAAGAGGATTATAGAGTATCCGTCCTTTAAGATTTATGAAACCCCTCCTAGGGGAATGGATATCCCTGAATACGATCTGGGGGAATTCACCCTGCCGGGGGGTGGAAAGAAGGTGAGACAGATTATTGAGATAACGAAAGATTGTGAGCTGAAGGGTGAGCGATTTATATTAGAGCGGGTGGAGATGTGGGATCCTTATAGGATGCAGACTAACTTTGAAGAGGTCTTGTTTCCGCTTGATTCACCTCAAAAACATATCGGGTCAAGATATTACTTTCTGCATGATGTAGGGAATATGGATGATGGTTACATAAAAACAGGCGAGTTATTACGGATATGTGTTGATGAAGGCTACAGAAACAAGGGTCTTGCAAGTGTATTCAATGAGCTGACAATAGCTAATCTGTTGTCTCATGGTGTGGAGGAGATATATGTTGGGATTGTGATGGGTGAGGGGGGATCAATAGAGGAGAGAGCGAATCCTTATGTTGGTAAGACTTTTAAGAATCTCAGGTTCGCTCCGACAGAGGATATGAGCAACTACATTAATGGTAAAGGGATTCTGTGGAATATCCTGAAATCAACCTACAACGACTACTACTTCCTGGAGATTGTGGTTAAGGGCACACCCGATAGGTATATTCTTTTCATAGAGGACGAGAACGGCTTCTTCATTGAGGGAAAGGATTTCTATGAAACGACCTTCAATGGGAAGACTGAGGGGCAGGTTAAACAAATCATCAGTGATTTCGAGCACGGGGATAGGAACAGGAATATCTGGGGTCAGGTGGAATATGAAGCGAAGGATATGGATTATTTAAGGGAAAACATCAAAGCCATCATCAAGGAAAGCAGATGCGGATGCTATCGTTTAAGCAGGTTTTTGAATAACAAGAACGCCTTTGATATGGTTAACTACAAGGGGGAGACAAAAAATTTCCTGAACATTGTGGAGGAATTCATCTACATGACAAAGAAAGACTTTGGCATAGACATAGTGGTTAATGTAGCCGGATCCCCAAATTACTTCAGGTTAACCAACGAGGAGGGACCGAAATTCAGACGTATCAATGATATTGACTTATTTATCCATCCAAAGGAGGTACCTCGACCCCCAGACTACGTCCCAAATGCTAGACAAGCATTGCTTGAATTTAGGGGGATACTTGAGGAAAACGGTTTTGAGGTGGGCGGCACAGATGCGGAGCCAACATTCACAATCTACGAGGATGGTAAAGCATAT
>JAOZNG010000212.1 GCA_029933895.1 archaeon | reverse complement strand
CTGCCCTTGCGAATCTTGAGCGGGACGCTGAACTTTACAATTGGGACTTTCCAACCGTCGAGGCAATTTGCCTCGGCATTGCCAAGGCAATGACGAAGCGATGAAATTACCAACGGCCGTGCTGAGTTTGCCCTCCTCCGCACCTCCTTCCCTTGTCTGCCCAGCAAGGGTTGAGGAGGGATTTGTAGGCACGGCCTATGGCTTAAAAGAAAGGAGGATTTCTGGAAGAAAGGAGGACAAAGATGAAGATTGTCATCAACAGATGCTACGGCGGCTTTGGCCTTCATTACAAGGCAGTAAAACGCCTTGTAATGAAAGGGTCAGAGCTTGTGAAGAAGTTCCCTCTCAAGACCTGGGAGCAAGACTTCCGAGAGAACCCAATTGACATCGGAGACGGATTCAAAGTGCCCTCTACATGGTATACAGGAGTCATTGCAAAAGGCGACACTGCCTATTGCATTGACGAGACAAAGAGGTCGCATCCAGACCTTGTGAGTGTAGTGGAAGAGATGGGAAGAGACGCTTGGGATGAGTACGCAGAACTGAAAGTGGTTGAAATCCCTGATGGCGTGGACTGGGAAATAGAGGAATATGATGGCGTAGAGCGTGTCGTCGAGAAACACAGAGTTTGGACTTAGGAAGATTTGCAATGGAAGACAACAGATGCCAGAATGTGGAGCACCGCTCCACTACATTTACGCAGAAAAATATCTGGGGGGGGGTCTGTCCACACTGTGATGTGGAAGACCCTTCAAAAGAGGAGGAGCAATGAGCAAGATGTCCATAAGAGTAAGCTTCACGGCAGGAGTCTCATTAAGAGAGGCCCTCACCGAAGCTAAAGAGAAGGCAGAGAAATTAGGAGTGGCTTTCATCGAGTTCAGCTTCAACGGAGCGTCTTTCGCTGTCAGCCCTCAGGCTGACATAGAGAGAGGGATAGAGGAGTTTGAGAAGGGAATAAGAGCAATAGTAATATAAAGGAGGACAAGCAATGGACTTAAGCAACATCAGTCGTAGAGGACTGGAGCAGGCCTTGCAAAAGGCCTTGAACCTTCTGCCTCCTGAAGGGGTAGAAGAGGTCGTGGCAGCCTTTCCAGAGAGGTTGCCAGCCATAGACCACACTCAACAGAAGGCCTCACAGGCTCTTGGTATCACAGAGAAGAGCTTCTACACTGTTGCAGAAGCAGTGGAAGAGCTCGCAAGGCGGTTCGCCCAGGGAGGCGAACAGTTGCGGAGCGTGCATGTGCAAAGCATACTGTCTATGTGGGGGGACTACAACGAGAGGGAAAAAGCTCTCTTCACTGTGCTACTTGCAGAAGCGACCCTTCACCACCTAGCGAAGACCTTCGCTGAAAAGCTCGCTGCAGCCGTTATCCAGGTTCACGCAAGGGAGGAGACGAAAGATGAAGGTTACTAAAGAGACTATCCAAGCAACCCAGCAGTCTATAGACCACTGGAAGAGGATGATAGAGTGGGCTGAGTCGCAAGACCCAACCGAGGTAGCAGAGCATCACCGCATGGAGCAGGAGATTGCTGAGAGCTGGTACTCGGACGACTGCCCACTCTGCAAGCGTTTCCTCCAGGGTTCAGACGAGCTGTGTGAAGAGTGCCCTCTCAGGGTTGTGTTCGGCAATTGCAGCGACTTGCTCACTGCGAATGCCTGGTCTGACGTCAGATGGGCTCGCACCTGGGACGAATGGCTGGAAGCCGCAGACGTCACGCTGTTGCAGCTAGAGACTGTCCTCAAACTACTGAAAGGAGGAGATGATGCTTAGCAAAGAAGAGATAGAGGCACTAGGAGTCCCAGTGCAGAGAATCATGGAGCTGGAGACGAAGGCACGTAGCCTTGCTGACGAGTTCGCCAGCAGTTTTGACTATGACTGCGTTCGCCTTGTTCAGAGGGAGTTGGAAGGACTGTCGCAAAAGGAGACAGCCCTTTTGATGGTACTCTTCGGAGCACGAGTCGGAACGGGGACTGCTTTCACCATTGCGAGGATGCTCGTAGATGTCGCTAATGAGATGGACAGAAGCTACAGTCTTGCTAAGGCCCTTCTTGACAGGGACGAAGGGGGTCATTACGATGCTTAAAGATTGGTTCTGTGAGGCTCTCGCCCTACAGCCTGGGGAGGAACTCCTCCTCCCCACTGCTTCAAAAGCGGAGGCCACCCGCCTCCGCAATCGCCTGCTAAAGCTCCGTGAGGAGTATCCCGACCAGGCTGACGCCGAGAGCATCAGCGTTCGTGTAACGCTTGTAAAGCGTCACT
>JAOZNG010000002.1:15151-27554 GCA_029933895.1 archaeon | reverse complement strand
TCAGATAAAAACAAGAATACTGGATGCTTTTGGTGTTATAAGTGACGGAACGTTTATCCAGTGGGATGATATTAATGCAGCTGATTTACAATTGAATTCAGGAAATATTTTTGACGGAATATGGGAGGCGAGCTTCACTACACCCTTGAACTCAAAAGAGGGGGATATAATTGAATTCTCTGTGTGGGTAAATAACGTAAACGGACAAATAGAGTACGACAACGATCAGCGTATGTTTAAAATAGATGTGGTGGAGGACGCTGGCTCAGGAGGGGATGCGCCGGATGATAACGGGAACTCTCTGGTTGTTGGATTAAGCCAGGATCATAATGGCTACCTGGTTCTGCAGGAGGGAGACACGTATGATTCTGACTGGTACAAATTCGAAGTAGAGAAAGGCCAGATTTATTCAATTGATTTAACCGTTGATGGCATAGTCGAGTTAGAGATACATGAACCTGGAGAGTGTGGGCCTCTTGTTACAGAATTTCTCCTCTACGGTCAAGGAACATACCAGTTCACAACTGCTGGAACAGGAGAAGTGCATTTAGGATTCAGGAACCCGGAACCAGCATTACATGGACAAAAATACACGTTCAACGCACAAGTAACTGGGAGCGGGTGGAATGAGCCAACAGTAACAGGAGACATAGCCCACAGTGACTCAACCAGAAAATACTTCTTCGTATGTGGGTGTACTTTAGAATCTTGTTATGATGAAATATCCTGTGAGGGCCAAGGTATTAGCACTCTAGGGTCTAATATCACCAATGAAGGTGGTTATGTTGACACTTTGGGGCTAGATGATGTAGATATTTACTTATGGAGATTTGAAGAAGATACAATTGGTTTCCCAGAGATTGGGAGTGAATTATTTCCAAAAGTCTATACTGGTAAAGACTGCAACAACAACGATCAGGACTATATTGAGGTGGAAGTTTCTGTTCATAATAATTTTGGAAATGGTAACACCATTACTGTAAAATCAATTGCGCCGTATGTCAATACAGGATCTGTAGAAAATTGCCATAAAATAGCATATGGGGATCCAGAAATATACGGAGATGGAATTCAGATACCTGATGGCTCTGCTGAGATATTGGAAGGTAAAATACCTGTCTACGCAACTGATGAAAGATACGTGGTAAAAATGCGAGTGAATTTTCATGCGGAGGCAGGAACTCCAGGTAACAGTGTCTCAGATCCTTTTGCATTTGATTTAGAAGTCCAGAAACCACCTACAATAGAATCACTTCATGCCAAAATAAACTTCGACTCCGTGGATTTAGTGGTGGAGGCAAGTGACGATGAAGAACTTTATATGGTGAAATACTACGTCGACGACCCCAATGAAAACAACTGGGATGCTCTGAGAATACTTGACGGAAAACATGATACGGCCACATACACCCTCTCAACAACAGACATGGTAGATGGAAGCGAACACAGCGCACACGTGCTCATATCAGATGAGCAATACAATCCCGAAACAGGCACCAACGGCTGGGCTCGAAGCGATGAAATCACCTTTACAGTGAGGAAAGATGAGGACATGCCTGAAATAACAGAGATTCAAGTTTCAGATACAAAACAAGGGAACATCTATGCTAGAAACGTGAGCGGGAAAGTGAAGCTGTCCGCGATAATCTATGACACAGAAAGCGGACTAGATGATATAAACTGGAAACTAGATGGTGCAACAATAGGAACCACCTCATCATTCACATGGGACACAACCGGACTAGAGGGACAAAAAACCCTGGAAATAAAAGCAAGCGACCAAACAAGAAACCTCAAAACAAAAACATACACAATAAACATAGACAACACACCCCCAACAATATCCTCCACCACGCCCTCAGATTACGACACCCTGGAGGGTGTAGTCGACCTGCAGGTTCAGGCCTCAGACGACAACACCGGCGTAGCGGAAGCGGACTGGTTTATTGAACTAGCTGGGGAGAAGATCAGGATAGGCTCAGGTAACCGGACAATCTGAGGCTCAGGCGGGCTTAATGGAGGCTACACACTAACGGTTAACGTAACTGATCTAGTAGGTAACACAGTAAGCGAGGACATAATGGTGGAGGTGATAAGCCCCGACCTAAGCCTAAACGAAACAGATGTGACAGTCACAGGAGACAACATAACCGCCGTGATACACAACCTAGGCAGCGCCGACGCAAAAGACATAACAATAAACGTATACAACCTCACAGACCAAATAGGCTCCAGAGTTATAGACAACCTCCCAGCAGGCGAAACCCAAGCCATAGAAATACACTGCAACAACACCCAGGGAAAGATTACTGTGGTAGTGGACCCCCATAACAGCATAGCCGAAATAAGCGAAGAAAACAACCTGGTGGAAGTAAGCCAGTGCCCGGATGGCGGAATAATGCTGTGCGGGGAAAACTACCGCTGCGGAGATGAGGACGGGATATGCCCGGGAGACTATGGTGTATCTTGTGCAGACCCCGACTGCGGGGGAAGCAACTGCACCGAAGGTGTGAGCTTGTGCGGAATCGATTACTGCTGCGGAATCCAGGACGGGATATGCCCAGGAGACTTCGGCGCAGGCTGCGACGACCCTGACTGCTCGGGGATACAATTATGTCAAGAAAAAATATACTGCGGAGTAACAGACCAAATATGCCCCCAAGACTACGGGGTATCATGTTCATACGATCCAGAATGCTAAAAAAATAAACAAATCTAAAGGAGGTGATTAATAATGAAAAACAAAATATTAAATGGAGGAATAACCCTGGCACTAATAACAACCATGGTGTTATTATTCAACTCTCCCGCATCAACGGGCTGGGAAGAAAGCTACCAATACAGGATGAATATTAGCTGCGAAAACCTAGACGATGGCGTTCCAATCGTGGTCAACGGCTCAGGTGGCTTCACCATAAACGGTCACAAGCAAATCGTCTGGACCTACTGCTCCGGCACAGGAACAGCATTATACTATAATGACCACACAGACTACATCATAGCAAACAACACACAACGGCTGCCGATGGAGGTGGAGTATGGGGACGCTATGGATTACCAGAATACCAGTGTTTGGGGGACTGTTGATGGTGTGTGGCTTTTGAATGGTTTAGCAGATAGTTCCGGGAACGGTAATCCTGGGGTTGCTGTAGGGGACCCGACTCAGGTGTGGGCTGGGTGGATGGATGGCGCGTATGCTTTTGATGGAGACGATAAGATAGAGACTGATTTAACCGCAAAAAGCGGGACTTCTCTTGCTGTGATTGCATATTTTAATTCCACTACAGATCCAGTGACGAGGACTATTGTTAGTGAAGGTAAAGGTGGGAATAAACGTGAGCCTGTTTTTTTCCTTCAGAGAAACGACGATAATACTATGCGGTACGGGATTGGTGATGGTTCCAGTATGTATCAGTGTTATTCCTCTTCTGCAATAGGTGCGGGATTTCATAGGGCTTCATTGGTGTGGGATAGTGTGCATCTGTTCGGGTATCTTGATGGAGTAGGTGTTTGTAGTGTGCCGGCTAATCCCACCCACCTTAAATCTAATCCTGCAAAGGAGGGTGTGAGGATCGGTGTTTTCGATAAGGATGGTGCGGATAAATATTTCTGGGATAGTATGATAGACAATGTGGTTGTTTATATAAATGAGTCGAAGTCTTCTGCTTGGATTAGTCAGACTTATCAAAACGCTGTTGGAACAGCAGGGTTCGGTGATGTGGGTGAGGTGGAGTTTCTACCTGATACAACGACCACCACAACCTCGACCACCACGACCACCACCATACCAGAATGCGGCATCGGCGCAGGCTGCGGCCTCTGCAGCGGCTGGGTAACAAAAGACACAACACACACTGGATGCAGCGGACCATACAGTGAATGCGTCAGAGACGATAACGGAGATGGAATCTACGACCAGGTGTGCTGTGGCGGGACAGTAAAGCAGGTGATGATGCTATAAACCCCCCCGTCTTTTTTCTTATCTTACTCTCTATTATATGCTATGACAGAGAGGGAGAGAATACTTGTCACATCAGCGTTGCCGTACGCTAACGGGCCGCTGCACATAGGGCATGCTATCGGAGCCTACATCCCAGCTGATGTCTATACAAGATACCACCGGCTCAAAGGCACAGACATAATCTACATCTCTGGAACAGACGAACACGGCACCCCCATAGCAGTAACAGCAGACAACGAAGGCATAACACCCCAGGAGGTGGTTGACAAATACCATGAACAAATCAATGAAACATTCCAGGAACTAAACATAAGCTTCGACAACTTCAGCCGCACAACAAAAAAAACACACCACCAGCTCTCACAGGAGATATTCCTCAGGATCAAAGAAAGAAACCTGCTCTACAGGAAAACCGTGGAGCGACCCTACTGCCCCGTATGCAAGCGATTCCTACCCGATCGCTATGTTAAGGGAGTATGTCCCTCCTGCAGGGCAGCAGACCAGAGAGGAGACCAATGCGAGGTCTGCGGCAAACAACTCGAGCCCCATGAACTAGGGAAGAGATACTGTGTGCTATGCAAAGGCACCCCCGTAATGAAAGAAACAGAGCACTGGTTCTTCAAGCTCTCAGAATTCAGCCAGAAACTGGAGGAATGGATTACATCAAATGAACACTGGCCTGATAATGCAAGAAACTTTTCTCTGGGATGGCTCAGGGAGGGACTAGAGGACAGGGCAATAACCCGAGACCTAAGCTGGGGCATACCTGTGCCAGTGAAGGGAAGTGAAGGGAAAGTGCTCTATGTCTGGTTTGATGCGCCAATAGGCTACATCAGCTCCACAAAAGAGTGGGCTATGAAACAAAAAAAACCAGACCTATGGAAGAAATACTGGGAACAAGAGAAGACAAAAATAGTGCACTTCATCGGGAAAGACAACATCCCCTTCCATGCAATAATCTGGCCTGCCATATTGATGGCAGACGGGGAATACAACCTCCCCTGGCAGATCTCATCAAATGAATACCTTAATCTCGAAGGGGAGAAGATGAGCACATCCAGGGGTTGGGTTATCTGGCTCCACGAGATACTGGATAAGTGGCCGGCAGACTACCTAAGGTATTACCTCCTCTGCATTAATCCAGCGAAACACGATACCGACTTCTCACTAAGAGACTACCAGCACCACATAAACCATGAACTAATCTCTACCCTAGGGAACTTCATACATCGAACCCTGACTTTCATAGAAAAAAGCAACAAAGGTGTTATTCCAGCGCCCAAGGAGATGAAGGAGATAGATGAGCAAGCAATCAGGGAGATGGAAAAAGCGGTTAAAGAAACAGGTAAACACATTGAGGAGTTCAGGTTCAGTCAGGCCCTGCAGTCGATGATGAGCTTAGCCCATAAAGGCAACGAATACTTCCAGCACAAGGAGCCATGGAATAGAGAAAACAACACGACACTATATGTTTGCGCGAACATGGTGAAAACCCTGGCGGTGTTGATGAAACCCTTCATGCCCGTCTCAGCAAAAGAAACATGGAGGATGCTCGGTCTGGAGGAGGAGCCGGGATGGGATGAAGCCGGTGAACTATCCCTGGAGGGGGGGCACAGGCTTGAGGAAATAAAACCGTTGTATTCCAAGATAGAGGATGAGGAGATTAATGCATTCAAAAAGAAACACTTAAGAAAAGAAAAAGAGGTTGATGAAATGAGCAACATATCCATCGAAAAATTCAGGGAAATGGATTTAAGGATTGCGGAGATAGTGGACGTTAAAGACCACCCTGACGCAGACAAACTCTACCTGCTCAAGGTGGACCTTGGTGGCAGTGTGAGGCAGCTTGTAGCTGGAATAAAAGATGGATACATAAAGGAGGACCTTTTGGGGAAGCAGGTTGTGGTTGTAACCAACCTGGAGCCTGCTGAAATAAGGGGGATGAAATCCGAGGGGATGATTCTCGCAGCAGATGTGGACGGTAAACCAATCCTATTGCAACCTGATAAAGAGACAGTGCTTGGAGCCCGGGTGAGATGAAAAAAAAACTGCTGGATACCTCCGTGATCTATAGAAGTGACTTGGACTTCTCAGCTGGATCCTATGTGATAACAAACAAGGTTCTCCTTGAGATCAGAGACGAGACGGTGAAGTCGGTATTATACTCTGCATTAAGGAAGGGGAAGATGGATGTTGAGGAACCCGGCAGTGGATACATTAAGAAGGTTAGAGAGAAGGCTGGGGAAACAGGTGACCTCCAGAGGCTTTCTGACACGGACATAGAGCTGATTGCTTTAGCTTTAGAGAGGAGATATCTGCTTTTATCCGATGATTACAGCATACAGAACATGTGCAGGCACCTGGATATAGAATACCTTGGGAGCATACAGGATGGTATAAAGAGCATGCTGGAGTGGTTTATGGTGTGCGAGGGCTGTGGTCGAAGAATCCCCTACGATGCTACTATGAAGAAGTGCAGCGTATGCGGTTCAGGGCTCAGGAGGAAGGGAGTCAGTTCCTAGATCTTTTCCGGCGAAGGTTGAGTCTGTCGGCTATCTTCCTCAGGATTTCTATCTCGCGTTTGGCTCCATAAACCCATACCGGAATCAACAAAGCCAGAAGTGCCATTTCTACAGGCTTAATCAGGCTCCTTGAGTATAACGCAAAAACTATCCAGAATATGTTGCCGAGCATGACGCCAACAGTCATCGAGGCTATCGCCCTCTTTCTCTTAACCAGCAGCAGGTAAGAGAACAGGGAAGCCCAGAATACGCCGAAGATGAGGGTGAACAAGACAACAGTTAAATATAATCCAAGCTGTCCAATGTTCTCCTTGAACAGGGTTATTATTTCATCTCCCTGTTTCAGGAGTTCATCCATCCGCCTACCAGTAATCTCCGCAGCCTTCCTGTAGATTCTAGTTCTGTAGATGCGTCTATGATGCCCTCCATACTCGAAGAGCTTGAATATGACCGGGATGGGGAGGACGTAGAGCAGGGTAAGTATTATGAAAACATCTAACGGGGACAGAATCCCTAGACCAAAGGATACCGAGCCAGCAGGCCCCAGAAAAACAGCCAGCAGGAGGAAATAAACCAGGTCCTTCATTAAGAAATACTAGGTAGTTAACGTATTTTAATTGAAACAAGTACAGCGATAATTCACAAAATAACCAAGAGATTTACAAAACAAATTTCTTGATGGTTTTTATCCACGGAATCCGATATATCTTCTGCCTCCCGCGAAGACCGCATGGATTAAATGAGATGCGGTGCAAGAAGGAGGCTACACTGCGCTGAGACGGCTCTTGTATGACATTGTTTGGGGGAGTGATGCCCTCCAAATTCCTTAACGTGGGTACAAACCAACCCCAGCGCAGTACACTTATCTTTATCTATTCAGTAAGACTATCAGTAAGATGACCAAGCCGTTGCCTCCAACACTGAGGGAGAAGAGCAGGTATCTTGTTCTGGAGTTAATGGCGGAGGAGAGGCTATCCAGGAGGGATGTCAGCCGGGCATTATGGAGTTCTGTGCTGGGTTTCCTGGGGGAGTCAGGTGCCAGCAGATTGAGTCTCTGGCTTATCGACTGGGAGCCGGAAATAAACAGGGGAGTTATCAAGGTAAGCCGTGATTCAGTGGACGAGGCACGGGCTTCCATCTCCCTGATACTGGAGGTTGAAGGTGTGGTGGTTGTCCCCCGCATAGCTTCGGTTTCCGGCACCCTGAAGAAGGCGCGAAAGCTGTTAATTCCTTAAATGTCAGGACTTTTTTGTTGCACTACAGGATACGGCTTAAACTGTAGCCACAACCTTTATTACAAAGTCGGCAGAATACGACAAACTCGGAGAAAATTTATATACAGCGAGCAGAACTCGCTTGTACTGCGTCCTTGAAGTCGCAGATGAATGCCCCATACTATCCGGCTTTGTAAGTTCATACTCCACCCTTCAGGGTGGATTTGTTGATTTAACAACATTAATCGGTATGGACTCATGGACTGTAAGGTGCCGGGAACTAGCGCCAGGAATAAGGGGATTCAAGGTGCTCCCGTGCTTTTAAGACAGAATCCGATACCTTATCCGTATGGATGAAGAATCCCTGCCCAGGGTCTACGTTGGTGTGATGCTTGTCTCAGCTTCTGCCTTGATGCTCCAGATAACGTTGACACGGGTTTTCTCCATAACCCAATATCATCACTTTGCCTTCATGGTGGTTAGCATAGCATTCCTCGGGTTTGCTGCCAGCGGAACCTTTCTGTCCATTAAATCCTCCCTGATTGAGGAAGAAACAGGACGTTACCTGGCGGAATTATCGATGCTCTACTCTGCAAGCGTCATCCTCTCCTTTATCCTAACCCAAGAGATACCATTCGACCCCTACATGGTGGTATGGGATAGAAACCAGCTAGTCAATCTAATGCTTTATTATATGTTGCTGGCTGTTCCCTTCTTTATCTCGGGGCTCGTCGTAGGGTTGGTGATTGCCCGGATCCCCAGGAGGGTTGGTGAGGTATACTTCTACAACATGGCGGGCTCGGGTCTGGGATCTATTGTTGTAGTATACCTGGCGTTTCATCTAGCAATAGATGACCTTACTGTGGTGGTTTCTCTCACGGGTCTGTTAGCTGCCCTGGTTTTCCCGGGGAAAAAAGGATGGAACAGGATACGTGTTGCTGCCGTTCTACTCTTGATAACCCTCCTCCTTGTCCAGCCATTCCTTGAGGTTAAGATTTCACCCTACAAGAGCCTCAGCCGTTTACTTAGCATTCCTGGGGCGAAAATTATCGGCACCGAATGGAACCCTCACTCCAGGGTGGACCTGATTGAGAGCAGGGGGGTCAGATACCTTCCCGGGCTGAGTCTGGTCTATGCTGGAGCAATACCCAAGCAGTACGGTCTCACATTAGACGGCGGCTCCCCTAATGCCGTAACCTTCTATGACGGCAACATCTCCCATCTGGAGTATCTCAGCTATATGCCCTCCTCACTGGGATACGTTTTAGGTGAGAGAGACCGTGTTCTGTTAATCAATCCAAGAGGAGGTTTAGGTGTTTTAACAGCATTATACCATAACAGCTCCCTGATAAAGGCTGTGGAGTCAAATCCCTCCGTCATCAAATTAACGGCAGAGAGCAACATCTCGGGAGGAATATACCATCATGAGAGAGTGGATGTGGAGGTAGAGAATGCCCGGAGTTTTATCAAACGCTCACCTCAAAAATATGACCTGATTGTTTTGTCTGTAACAAATGACGTATTATCCAGCTCAACCGGGTTATACAGTCTCTCAGAGGATTACCTCCACACTGTCCAGGCCTTTAAAGACTACATCAATCACCTTTCTGGAGACGGTATATTGTTGGTTACGCGATGGCTGCAGTATCCCCCCAGGGAGCTGCCGAGGACCGTGTCTATTGCGGTAACAGCCCTGGAGTCAGATGGGGTGGAAACCCCTGGAAACCACATGGCATTGCTGAGGGGGTACTCGTTTTTCACTCTCCTAGTCAAGAAGAAACCCTTCACCTCGGAGGAAGCTGATGCTGTGAGGGAATTCGCATCCAAGCGATTCTTTGACGTAGTCCATCTACCTGATGTCTCCCTGAAAGAAGTTAACAGATTCAACAGATTACCCAAACCAGTGTACCATGAAATAACGGAGTCTATCCTAGAAAAAGAGGAGAGGAAGAGGATATACAGTGAATATCTCTTTGACGTATCTCCTTCAACGGACGATAAACCCTTCTACTCCAGCTTCTTCCGTTTAGACAAGATACTGCCCCTCTACAGAAGTATGGGGGAGAAGTGGGAGCCTTTCTTCGAAGGCGGGTTCCTGTCTCTCTTCGTGCTCCTGCAGGGTTCTATATTAACCCTCCTGCTTGTGCTGATGCCCCAGCTATACTACAGGAGGATCACGCTGCAGGTGGATAAGAAAGCCATGATCCTGTATTTTTTCCTGACAGGGCTGGGTTACATGTTCATGGAGATCTCATTGATACAGAGATTTATCCTCTTCCTGGGGCAGCCCTTTTACTCCATATCCTTCATAGCAGCCTCTCTGCTGATTTCCTCTGGATTAGGTAGCCTTTTCTCCAGCAGACTGGATACAAAAAAACTTGGGATTATATTGTTTATCATACCCTTTCTCTTGTTAACCTATCTGGGTGTGTTATCCATGGTATTCAATGCATTTCTGGGCGATACTCTGTTAACGAGGGCGGTTATCTCATTCATTCTGTTGTTTCCCCTCGGTTTTGTGTTGGGCATGCCTTTTCCTCTCGCTGTAAGAATAGCTGACAGGATAAATAAGAGACTGGTTCCCTGGGGATGGTGCAGCAATCTCTCGGCTTCTGTTTTAAGTCCCGTGTTAGCTGCTACAATCGCCCTCTACTGGGGGTTCACCTCGGTTTTCGTGTTAGCGGCTATCTCATATCTTGCATGTCTCCTCCTGGTCAGGTATTCCGTTTCATAGCCTCCCCGGTCATGGGAACAAACCTCACCCCCGTGATGTATTCAGTCTCCACCCCATCACCTGTTTTTTTAACCAGGGTGAGGGTCTGGTGGTATCTAATGCTCCCTAGGGGAATAACCAGTCTTCCGCCTTCCTTCAGTTGCTTGACCAGTGGAGGTGGTATATGGTTGGCGGCGCATGTTACTATAATGGCATCATAGGGTGCGTGCTCCTCCCAGCCGAAGTAGCCGTCTGCATTTTTCACATCCACAGCGTAACCCAGCTCCTCAAGTGTTTTATTAGCTCTTGAGGCAAGCTCGGTTATTATCTCAACAGAGTATGTTTCATTACATAGCTCAGATAAAACAGCGGCCTGGTATCCTGAGCCGGTTCCTACCTCAAGAACCCTTACCGAGTCGTCTAGCTGAAGGGACTGCGTCATCAAAGCTATGATATAGGGTTGAGATATTGTCTGCCCATACCCTATGGGCAGGGGATGGTCTTCGTAGCTCATGTATCTATAGCTGAAGGGAACAAATTCGTGCCGGGGGATGCTGGCCATAGCATCCAGAACTCGTTTATCATAAATGTCCCTGCCCTCCAGCTGGCTCTCTACCATCTCCTTTCTGGCTCTCATGTATCCCTCATTCTCTGGTATAGCTCCTGTAGTATTCAGGAGGGTTGAACTTGTTGCCCTAACTGTCGACTCCCTTACATCTCCCTTCTCTTCCAGTAAACAGCAGGCAGATATTGCAGTAAAAATTAACACATAAACCAGCAGCTTTTTAGGAAACATCATATCCCGTAAACTATTAGGTAAACAATCAATATCAAGGAAAAACTACAGCCGACCCTAAAAGAATTAGGGGATAAAGCAGGCTCCTAAGCAAGGGTTTCTCCTGGCTCCAGTATATGACGTAGACGAGGGGGAGATAGACCAGGTTGTGGATTCTACCCTTTTTCACACTATTTAAGGCGCTCTTGTAGAGTGATTCCCCGTCTAAGCGGCTGGGGAAGGAGTTGAATGCGAGGCTGAACCCAACCCAGAGCATAAGCCAGCTATAAGGGGATTCCACGAGGCGGGTTAAATAAAAAAGAACCAGGGCAGAGGATGTATTAAAGAACAGGGGCCCCATGACGATAAGAAACTCCTCCAGCACTGTCCCGGGTTTAGAGTGCACAACATAACCCAGAGGGTTTGTGGGCTGGAAGAGAGAGTATTCTTTCACCTCCACACCGGTTATCCTGCAAAAAACCAGATGCCCTGCTTCGTGGGCTATAACCCCTGGAAAAGTAAACCCAAAAACAAACTCCTCCAGTTTAAACATCATCACATAATTTTGACCACAGTGGATCCCGGTGGTGCTTTAACATCCCGAGATACTGGAAGGCATTTAACCATCATCAACAAAACAACCTTACCCCCTGTTTTTTCCGGATAATCCACGAGGGTTTCATAGCATCCCATACCCTTCGCTATCACCAAATCCGCGTCATCCCAGCGTTTACAGAATTCCCTGCCTGTTTTCTTGAAACATACACCGATGGAGTCACCCCTTGAGATAATCCTGTGTTTATCGTCCAGTCCTGCTTTTTTTATCTCCTCAACGGTAGCGTCATCCTGCACCGGCCTGGAGAGTGGGGCAATCTCTACTACAGCATACCTGTCGAGTTCCTCGATGAATATCCTATCAAAAACAACCTCAGAAGCATTATCGGTAACATAAAGAATCCTCTCACATTCCTCAACTCTCCTGTAGACCTCCTCTGATTCGTCTATGGATGGATTTTTCTCCACAACCCTGAAGACCTCATCTTCGAGCTTTTCCAAGTCGGGTTCATGGTCTCCGGCTCCAAACTCCAGTGTGTTGCCTGTGAGAGCTATTCTTAGAGCAACCATGAATCTCCCCCTATCGCCTGATGCTCCCTCAACACACTCCTTCAGTTTCGGATACAGGCTCCAGGCGGCCTCAAAACTCTCCCTTTTCAAATC
>JAOZNG010000002.1:3575-15141 GCA_029933895.1 archaeon | reverse complement strand
CAAATCCTTCATCGGGTCCCTGTTGCCTGTAATGGATTCAACTATCCTGTTTCTCTCATAAGCCATCTTCGTGGTCGACCACCTGCTGGTGAAGTTCACACTATATAACTTCGACAACTCCCTGACCACCTTCCTCCTGGTTTCATCATCCTCTTTCTCGCAGAACATCAAAGCCCTCTTTAGCATGCAGGGGCCACACTCAGGGTAGAGTTTCATTGTAACTAATATTAAATTGGATGCACTAATATTAAATTGAATGCATATTGCTGTATTCAATTGAGTTCTTGTTTATTACAAGTCGACAGAATACGACAAACTCGAAGAAAATTTATATACAGCGAGCAGAACTCGCTTGTACTGCTGGCTTTATAAGTCGCAGATGAATGCCTATCCTATCGACTTTATAGGCTACAAACATCACCCTGAAGGATGGAGTTGTTTTATTCAACAAAATCAATCAAATGCTGCATTAAAATACGGGAGTGAAGTTACTGCAAGATGAACACTCTTATCCTGCTGTTATCCATGGAAGATAATGTGGGAGGATTCCCTTGGAGCTGATTTTTTATCCCTGATTCTATATGAACTAAGGTGTATATTGCTGCTGGAGGTGGGGGTGTGAGAGAAAAGAAGGTGAGGGAGTCTGTTATAGCAGGTTCATGGTATCCTGGTAACAGGAAAGCGCTTGAAGACATGCTCGAGGGTTTCCTGAATAAGGCAGGGAACGAGGCTATTGAAGATATCAGGGCTCTGATATGCCCCCACGCAGGTTACACCTATTCAGGGGAGGTGGCAGCACACAGCTACAGGCAATTGCAGAACAAGAGTTTCAGGAAGGTTATACTGCTGGCTCCAAGCCACCAATATCCCTTTCAGGGTGTGTCCGTGGGAGACTACACACACTATAAAACACCTCTGGGTGAGGTCCCAGTCTCAGATGAATCTCCTGAGTTTGTCACTGAATCGAGACTGTTCTCTTCCATGGAGGAGGCTCACGTTAGAGAGCATTCGTTGGAGATACAGCTTCCGTTCCTCCAGATGGTGCTGGATGATTTCTCCATAATACCCCTGGTTTTCGGGAGGCTTAGCATGGATGAAATCAAGGAAGCTGCTGATGTGATAATCAGGCATCTGGACGAGGAAACCCTGCTCGTCATCAGCACCGACCTCTCACATTACCACCCCTACGAGGAAGCTATTTCCTTGGACGATGGATGCATCAAATCAATTCTCTCAATGGAGACTGGGAACGCTTCCAGAGAGGAGATGTGCGGTAAATACGCTGTCTTGACTGCTATGGAGATAGCGAGGAAGATGAACTGGTCCCCTCAACTGCTGGAATACAGGAACTCAGGTGACGTTACAGGAGACAAATCAGGTGGCGTGGTTGGATACGCATCCATTGTATTCCATGGGGAAATCAAAAACGGAGGAGGGATTGGGGTGGCGCAGCAGAGATACCTGCTCGAGATCGCAAGAAAGTCAATCGAAACATACATGGAAGAGGGCAGGCCCCCCGAGGTCGAATCCAGATATGATGAGCTGAGGGAGAGAAAAGGTACATTTGTCACTCTGGAAAAAAACGGCCAGCTAAGAGGCTGCATAGGCAACATTGTGCCCGAGAAGGAGCTTTATCTCAGCGTCAGGGATAACGCCATAAGTGCCGCCTTCAGGGATCCTCGATTCACTCCCCTCCAGAGAAGCGAGCTGGATGGTTTAGAGATCGAGGTCTCGATTCTCTCTGTTCCCGAGTTGATCAGAGTGGAATTCCCTGAGGATTACCTTGATGAGATAGATGCGGGCAGAGATGGGATCATAATCAAGAAGGGCAGTAAGAGTGCCACTTACCTGCCACAGGTCTGGGAGGAGATTCCGGAGAAGGAGTTATTCCTTGATTCCCTCTGCCAGAAGGCCTGCCTTCCCCTGGGTTGCTGGAGAAGCGGGGGTGTGGAAATCTACCGCTACAGGGTGCAGCATTTCAGTGAATCAGAGCTGTGACTTCTACTTTTATTTAACAATTTCTTATTATTTAACAGCCTAAAATGCAGGAATGGGATATTCTTAAATCTGTTGTCGAGAAAGGCTCTTCTTCAGGTAAAAGAGATGAGGGCACACGGGAACGGGTTGCTGGAAGTGAATCCTCTTTCACGGTCGAGAAGAAGTTAACTGGACTTATAATAAACAAAACCGATGCACGGATTCTTAATGAGCTCATGGATGAAGGTGATATAAGCCTGAAGAAGCTAAGAAAAAACGTTAAAAAAAGCAGGATATCAGTCTACCACTCCCTGAAGAAGCTGGAAGAACACGGCTTCATCAGAAAAGAAAAAAGCAACGTTAAGCTGGAGGAAAACAAAATCACCAGCATGCTGAAAAAACTCAGGTCAGAGGGATTCAACTTCAACAAATTAACGGGTAAAAGAATCATGTTGTTGCAGTCTCTGACTGACTGGAAAAGCCCTGATGAAATCTCAACGGATTTAGGCATATCCCTCTCATCATCCTATAAATACATAAGCCAGCTTGAGTCCTTGCTGGACAACAAAAAAAACAATTACAGAATAAAGAGAAACAAAAAAACACTTATCGAATTCCTTGAGCTCATTGATGAAAGGGAGCCAGAGGACTCCATTAAACTCTGGTTCTCACAAAACGAGGCCCTCATAAAAACCGAAAAGGAATATGGGGGATGTCTCACGTCCTTTTCAAGATTCGATGAATTCGGTATAGACGTAGGCCACATCAGCTCAAGGTATTATTATACGCCTCCCAGAGAACTCCGGCCGGAGGAGATACTGGTACATTCCATAAAGTCCTCTGAGAACGGTGAAATGCTCTCCTACAGTATAGCGTTCTACCTCAACAACAGTGAATTCTTAAATCCACTCTTGATAGAGAAACTAGCTAGTAGATTCGGGGTAATGAACCTGTGGATGGATATCCAATCCTATATAACCAACAGCAGCAGAGTAAGAAACAATAACATGTTTATCCGCAGGGAGGAGTTCAGTGACCGTTTCGGCTTTGATTTCCAGCAACTCAGGGAGGACAGCGGGAATGAAAAAGTAAAGCTTTCCGATGAAGGGTTATTTATCTCCAAGATTACCTCACTCAACCCTGCGGATGTCCTAGAGTGCGAGAAGCTGGTTAAAGAGAAAAAACTTGACTGGGGGGTTATAAAAAAACTTGTTTCCGATTCAGGGAATACCCTTCTGGAGCCCCTGATACCCAGGATGGAAGTGGTTAGCGAGAGATCTGGCGTGAGCATACCAATAATCCGTGACTTGAGGAACGCCTTCCTCGAGGAAAAAATAAAAAACCTTCTGGATGAAAAAAGAACCGTTAGAGGTATACAGGAGAGCCTAGAGATACCAGAGTACCAGGTCAGGAACATCCTGAACAAGATGATCCGGGAATACAAGATAAAAAAACTGGACACTAAACCAATCATGTACTCTAACCTTGCTGGCCTGGAGTAACAGGCAACAACAATTGTTAGATTCTTTTAAGCTTTACTTCTAGTATGCCGTTCTTGTAGGTGTATGTCATATCTCCCTCCTCGACATTTGTGGGGAGTGGAAGTCTCTTGTAGTATCTTCTCTCTTCTCTATCTACATCGATGATTAATGTATTACCCTCTAATCTGAGTTTTATGTCCTCTCTCTCCACGCCAGGGAGTTCAGCAACGATCGTTAACTCCTCCTCTCCCTCGATTATGTCTATTAACGGCTCTCTGCCTTCAGAGATGTTTTTTTCCATCCCCATCATCTTGATGTTGCCGAATTCGTTTATGGTGGGCTTGCCTCCCGGGCCTGTCCTGATAGAAAAGCCATAGATGTATGGCTCATGCTCCATTATCCCTGATTCTATGTCCGGCATTTCATTGAATATCCTGTTCAGGCGTTCCTCCATTTTCCTGAGTTCCTCCTCTAATCCTTCAAGGAATTCCTCGTTGTCAAACGACCTTCTTTTTCTCCTCCATGGATCCATGTCTCTCACCTTGATACATCCTTGATACATTATACTACATTCTGTACTTAAATAATAGCTTCCACATACTATATTGATGAAGTTGGACAGGAATCTAGTTGCGGGTCTGCTTTTTGGGGTGCTTTTGGGTATTATACTTTCCTCTGCGGTTGCGTATCTCGCTGACATGCGGGTTTGCCCTCAGAGAAACTGTGTTAATGAGGCTAGAATAATGCCCATATTCAATAACGGATTTTTTCCCGTGGTCCACAGGGCTTTGCAGAATGCTAACAGGTCAATTCACATAATAGCTTTCGAGTTAAAGTATTATGCAAGGTATCCTGAGAGCAAGACGAATATACTGGTTGAGGACATCATTGAAGCCAGGAGGAGGGGTGTTGATGTGAGAATTATTGTGGACCAGTATTCTAAAGAAAATAATGCCTTTGGTTTGTTACGGGATGAAGGGGTTGACATAGTATATGACTCCGAGAGTGTTACGACACATGCCAAGACTGTTATCGTTGACAGCAGGGTGGTGATACTTGGTTCAACGAATTTCAGCTACTACGGCTTGGAGAAAAACAACGAGGTTGATGTTTTTATTGATTCGGGGGAAATAGCTGTTTTCTACGAGGCATATTTCATGGAGATATGGGATTGGTTGCATGAGGAGATGTGAAATGGATTCTGGAGATATGCACCTGCAGAGACGAAGGGAAAAAACTAGGTGAGCTTGTGCATATCCATACCCTCCCGTAGTATGGTTCCCCCAAACAACCTTTTATCTACAATAATAACATCCTTCTCTTCAAGCAGTTTACTCCATCTCTCGACCACATGCTTATCCACGTTAAGTATTTTAGCTGCATCCTCCAGCTTTATTTCACCCTCTTTACTGACTAGATTAATGAGGGAGTTAATGGTATCCCTGTACCTGATGCCGCTCTCTGTCTCTATATCATCATCTCTAACCGGTTTTTTCTCTACAACAACGGGATCATCACCAGACTCCCTCCTCTTTAAATCATTAACCAGTTCCTTGCTTGCATCGATTTCATGTTCTTTCTTAAGCTGTAGAAGGTCTTTCTCAATCTTGCTAAGCTCTTTCCTAACCCTCATCCTGTTTCTGTCAATTAATTTCTGGTCTCTGCTCTTCTCTTTCTCTAGCTCCTCAATCTTCCTCCATTTCTGGTCAATCACGTCCAGTTTCTCGTCTATTAGAAGTCTCTGGGATTTCAGCTTTCTAAGCTCCTCCTCTTTCTCTTTATAGATATCGCTTACTCTGGAAACAAGCTTCGGTAGATGTGTCATGCTCTGAACATTCCTCCTCTCAAGTTCCTCAACGATTGCGGACCTGTTCTCCTCTAAATCCAGGTTCATCTTCCCCAATCTTTCCCCTTCCACCTTAAGTTCCTCTATCTGCTTTTTTATATTGCTCCATTCCCTCCTGATTTTTTCTTTGTCCTCGGAAAGCTTTGCCTTTTCCTTATTGATTTGATTTACTATCTCGTTTATTTCATCCCATCTATTGTTTATTTCCAGCATTTCCTTATCTATCCTCTCTCTGTCGGATTCTCTGGCTAGAGAGTACTCCC
Source organism: archaeon (assembly GCA_029933895.1). Taxonomy (GTDB): domain Archaea; phylum Altiarchaeota; class Altiarchaeia; order IMC4; family QMZM01; genus EX4484-2. Next base: position 9,574 of record JAOZNG010000002.1, on the reverse strand, counting down.
TGAGTCTCTTCCTTTGCTGGTCTTCCCATTCCTCCCAGATCTCCTCCTGCCTCCTGCGGAAGTCCTCCTCCCTGTTTTTTTGTTTCTCGTTCCACAGTTTTTCTTTGTCTCTGAGCTTGCTCCACTCCTCATTAAGGCTCCTGAATTCTTCCTTGATTTTTTCCCGTTCCCTTTTAATCTCTTCCTTTTCGATGTCTCTGAGCTTCTCTAGGTCATCGATTCTCTCCCTCATGGTTTTTTTCTCCGACTCAAGCTCTTCTTTCTCTTTTTCGTATTCCTTCTGTATCTGACCTAACTCTTTTTTAAGGGCTGAATACTTCTTTTTTATTTCATTCAGTTCCTTCATCTTTTTTTCCAGGGATTCGATTCTCTTCTTCTCTTCTTCTCTCTGCTTTCCCAGTTCCCTGAATTTCTTTTTTATGTTCTCTAGGTCGGTTTCAATAATACCTAACTCGAAGTAGTCGTCAATGTTCTCATCATCTCCACGTTCACCTGTTATTCTTGGTTCCATTTTATCTTTTAACAACCATTTATTCATGTCCTTCATGACTCTGCTTATGACAAGTATCTTCGCTCCTGAACTCAATGCATAGCCGATGCTTTCTGGACTAATGTTTCTCCCTATACCTATTGGTGTCTTGATTGAACTAGAGATCTTCTTTATTTTTTCTATTAGTTCGGTATCGTGCCTGATCCTTTCGTCCGGGATGTTTATCATGATATAATCCACCCCCATAGCTTCCAGTATCCTGGATTTCTCTTCGATGGGGGAAATCCAGTCCAGATTAGCCATCACTTCAATATTTTTTCCCTTGATGTTCTCGATGTGTTCCTCCAGAATTTTATTGTTTTTTATCTCGGGGAGGGATATTATGTCTGCACCAGCTTTCACGGTATCTTCTATGTCGTCCATGAAATACAGTCTTTTCATATTGACAACGATTTTTTTCTCAGGGAATCTCTGCCTGAATCTCCGGATGCTATCAGAGCCGTCTGTTTCTATTAACTCAGAGTCTATCTCAATCCAGGTTATTCCCTGGTCCTGTGTTTCCTCCAGTGCCTCTATAGCTGTTTCGAGGTTTTCATTGTCAATGGATAACTGGATAACCGGCTTCATTTTCACAGAAAAATATGTTAATATATTATATAATAAATATAAAAATGGTTAATTGGATGTAAGTAAAGCCTTCAATCTATCAAGAGTGTTCACATCCTTCACCCCCTTATCATATCTAATCCTGACCAGACGAGGGAACCTCAGGGCGTAACCGGATTCATATGTCGGCGATTTCTGGATTTCATCGTAAGCCACTTCCAACACAATCGCGGGTTTAATCTCGATTTCCTTTCCCGACTCAACAACAATCAATGGTTTAAGTAATGATGTAACCTCCCTGAACTGCTCGTCTGTTAATCCGGTAGCCATCCTGCCCACAGTCAAGAACTCTCCTGTATCCTCGTCCCTTAAAGCCAGAAGAAATGAACTCATCCAGTGAGCTCTCCTGCCCTCTCCCCAGGTTGCTCCAACCACAGCTAAATCAAGTGTTTCCATAACCTGTTTTATTTTATACATGTATCCCACCCTAGAGCCGGGTTGATAAGGCGCTCCCGGGTTTTTCACCATAACACCTTCGTGCCCCATTTTTATCGCCTTCTGGTAGAACTCACCCGCTTCCTTCAGATTGCTGGTTACCAGGTACTCCGAAAGCCGGAAACTATCGGTTTTGTTAATTATTTTTTCCAGAAGCTCTCGTCTATCACCAAATCTTTCATCCATCAAATTCCTTTCTTCATGAAAGACAATATCAAAGAGGTTGACTTCAACAGGTATCCGCTCCACAAGCTCCTTTATTCTGTATTTCCTCTTAATCCTCTTTGACAGGTCCTGAAACGGTCTCGGGTTCCTGTCTCTCTTGGAGTGAACAGCAACAAGCTCTCCTTCAACGATAGCTGTTGAAGCCTTTATGTTATCTCTTGCTGCTGAAACAATCTCAGGGAATTGTTTGGTAACCCTCTCCAGTCTTCTGGTAAACAACTCAATATCACCTCCTTTTTTGTGTATCTGCAGCCTAGCACCATCATATTTAATCTCAAAAGCTGCGGGGGTGATTTTTCCCAGAACCTCCTCGATGCTCTCAGCCTTCTGGGCTAACATTACTTCAATAGGTCTCCCCGGCTCCATGGAAACCCTCCTGAGACCGTCATCTCCCTCTAGGCGTGCTATTTTCGCTACCTCACCTAGGTCGCATCTAAGTGAACGAGCCCTCTCCAGCAGTGAGGCATCAACGTTGAAAACAGAGGCTATTGCCTCTCTGACGGTGCCTTCACCCACGCCCAGCCTTAACTCCTCAAGCACCAGCCGTACCACGTACCTGCTCTCCAATGGTTCTGTCATGGACAGGAGTTCGCTGATGTAGCCCATTTTCCTTTCCTGGGATTTTATACCAGAAAGCTCAGCAAGCTTTGTTAGGTTGGAATGTACTTTCTCAACAGTTAGTTCTTCTGTGAAAAGCGTGGTCTGGGTCTTATTTACCAGAAGCTCCTCGGCTGCGAAACCGATATCACCTTTCTCTCTAATCTTATCCTCTACCTGTATCTCAGAAGCTCCTGTAATATTGGACAGGGCTTTAATCATCAGTTTATCCCCTATCCCAAGTTCTTTCTCACTCCAGAGGGGGAAAACCCTACCTCTAAGAAACAGGAGCACTGTGGGTATCAAATCAACAGGTGTGTCGGAGATGAAGTCGGATATTATCGAGATCTTCTCCAGCCTGCCGTTTGTTTTCTCCAGCTTCTGAAAGAGTTCGGCCATAAGGGAGAATCTCATTACAAACACGCAAGGATACTGCGATCTTTAGGTCGCAGAGGAATTGCGTAATGTTCCTTACCTTGCGTTTACACCTCCTTTTGTTTTCGACGTTTTAGCGTGTTTGTAAGTTCATGCAGGATTCAGTTTCGCTGAATCTGCACGTAGCAAGAGCTATGATCCTGCTCACGTATCACACCCTTTAGGGTGTGGTTGTTGATTTTTTACTGCTGTACTGATTCAACTCTCTGAATCCCTTTCATATTCTTTTTAGGGTATGTTTCCACAAGTTTTCCAGGGTTATCTGGGGGAACGGACATCCAGCATAAACACCGTTAGATCTAATGTTTACTGTACCTTCATTCTCTTGAATTTCCCGTATCTTCTCAATTCTAATTTTTTCTCCTGTCTCAGTCATCTATCCCACCTTTTTTTTTTAATTCAATTGATATGAAAACAGGTCCTTTGAGTGAGATTTTCTTGTTGTTGGAGGTTATGTATCTCCTCAGGGTTTTATCTATCTCAATGTTTACATGTGATGGGCTCTTGACCATTCCAATGTGGAGGGGTTTCTGTTTTTTCTTTTCTATTCTGTATGCAAAGAGGTTTGCTATTGCTTCCAGGTAGGTTATCCCTGTAGCTGTTCCCTTTTCTTTAATCTCTGCAAGTTTATTATCAAGTTTTTTAACATTATCTGGTATCCCATATATGCTGCCCTCATGCACATAAACCTCGTTCAAGGCAGCGGGACCCAAAAGATTCTTACCCTCCTCCCTCTCAACGATGTAAACATCTAGTGCCTCACCTCCAAGAACACCCCCCCACACATGAAACCTACATGGCGACTTGGCATCACCATTCTTTCTAGCCACATCCACAATCCCATCAACCAACTCCCTCCCCGAATCGGTTTCAGGCCTTGACTTAATACTAATTCTCTCAGCAATCTCCTTATCGCTGAAATCAACCTCTCCATAAAACTGGGGATAGATTATCTCCCTAATATCATCCACATTCATTCTTAGCATAAGGATTCTCTCCAGCCCGAAACCCATATTAAAAACAGGAAACCTGATGTTGTAGTTTCCAAGCGACTCAACAGAATAGATACCGCAGTCCGCTATCTCTATGCCCCCCGAGAATATCTCATATTCAGTATCACTTTCGTAGTAGTTAGAGGTGGCCTTTTTTTTCACAAACTCCAGTCTCTTGAAGCCCAGCTGTTCCAGTATCTCCTTCGAGAGTTGTATGCTCTCCTCAAAAGATAGGTCCTCATCCACGAGAACACATGATGCCCCGTAGTGAGCTCTCAGGTGTGTGGCATCTACCCTCTGCTCTCTCCTGAATCTTAGACCGATGGAGAAGAGCTGCCAGGGCAGTTCGCGGCTTTCCTTGAAAGCTTCAAGGGTAAGATACCATGCCGCGGTCATATGAGACCTCAGCGTCATCTTACCTGCCTCGGCCTTGATTTCCCTGAAGGCGGGAAACAACTCAATAAGTTCAACAGCGTGTTTTTCATTGATGCCAAGCTTCTGCATCATCTCCTCAACCAGATTGTCTCCCTCAATCAACCCCTCCCTGTAGGACCTGAATATCCTCTTCAGCTTGGCTATATCTATGCCGCTATCCACCTCCTTGACAGCCCCTACCATCTCATGGCTTAAGCCGATATCAGGCCTCGGCAACCCAGCCAGGTAATAGCATCTATCAAGGACCACGGGAGCCTCAGAGCCGTACTGTTTATAGACGTCATCCTCCGTGATGAAAAGCTGGTTTTCTACTTCATCAAATCCAGCCTCCAGGAATATCTCCCTTACCTCCTGGATTAACTCCTGCAGGGGATGTGGTTTCCCCCTCGTTATACCGTCCTTCATTTTTTCAGCGTAATATAATATAGTAACCAATAGATAAAGAGAAGGTAAGGTAAACAAAAATGAGACTGAGCGACTTTGGCGAGAAAGAGATCATCAAAGAGTTAAGCATGTCTCTGGACATAGGAGATGACGCAGCATACATCAGGTCAGGGGACAAATATCTTGTTCTGTCCACGGATATGGTCTACGAGGATACACACATACTGCCTCAGATGAGCTGGGAGCAGAAGGGTCGGTTGATTGTTACAGTAAACCTGAGCGACATAGCTGCTATGGGAGCTAAACCCCTAGCTTTTCTCTTGGGTTATGGCAGCCCTGATATGGACTACAGAGACTTTAAGGCATTTATCAAGGGCGTGCATGACCAGTGCGATAGATTCAAAACGAAATATGCTGGCGGCGACACTAACTGGATGCCTAAACTAACCCTCTCCGGCACAGTGATGGGGGAAACAAAGAACCCTGTCCTGCGATCCAGTGCCAGAGAGGGAGATCTGATAGCTGTGACAGGAAACCTAGGCAGCGCAAGCATAGGGACAAAGCTCCTTCTGGAGAGGGACATATCCCCTAGTGAACTTGGTAATCCCGTATTCCTGAAGGCCCTTCAGCCAGAACCCAGGATTGGTGAAGGTCTCTTCCTCAACCACCACGTTAACGCGATGACCGACATCAGCGACGGTCTGGCTACGAGCTTGAGAGATGTTGCAGTGAACAGTGGAGCAGGGGCCAGGATAGACATAGAGAAGCTGCCTGTGGCGGAAGAAGCTGATATCCTAGCAACCGAATACGACCTGGATTCTGTTGAACACGCCCTCTACGGGGAGGGAGACTACGAGCTCCTCTTCACCTTCAAACGGGAGGAGATTAAGGTAATATCCAGTGAGTTGCCCGTGTATGTGATAGGAGAGATAACATGTGGTGAAGATATTGTTGCCGTGGATTCAGGGGAGGAGTTCAAGATAAAGAAACAGGGATATGAACACTTCAGGTCATGTCCTCAAAAAACGTAACAGACATCACTCCATGAACTATGTTACACCCCCCCAGGATATGCATTGCTGGCAGATAAAAACAACACCCGCTCCCTGCAAGCACCGTTTAACAATCCAAGACTCCTGTTTACCGGAAACCTCATACAAACTTATCTCGTGCTTATTTACACTGAAACCAAAAATGTAACATTCAAATTTCCCAGGAATTCATGTCCCATATACCAAAAGGGCGCCGGGGTGGATTCCATGATTGCTATGTGTCCATTTTATCATGTTATGTATGATGTGAATCAAAGGGCAATTGAATCCAAACTGCAGAAGAAATTA
>JAOZNG010000002.1:0-3565 GCA_029933895.1 archaeon | reverse complement strand
CAATGAGTTCCGGTGCCAGAGACCGGCTTGGAGCAGAACAGGTGAGGGTAAACCCGGCTATTTTTGACTCACAGGGGTAGTGAAAAGTTTATTGTAGAAGCAATGAATAAAGATGCTGAACTCCAGGAGCTAATCCACAGATCCAGAGAGATATCCTACCGAAATTTCGGAAGAAACATTAATTTCTACTATACATCTAATTATTTTCCAGCTGTTTCAGTAACTGGATCTTATTGTGCCCTGAACTGCAGACATTGTGCTAGGGTATTGATAAAGAGGCTCACTCCCGCGACGACTCCAGAGGAACTGGTGAGGGCATGCCTGAAATTTCATGAGCAGGGTTCAGTTGGAGTATTGATTACGGGGGGATGTACAAGAGATGGGAGGGTTCCCCTCCATGGTTTCCTGGATGCCATCAGGGAGATAAAAGAAAGAACAGACCTGATTCTTATCGCGCATACCGGCATTGTAGGCTATGATGAAGCAAAAGGTCTGAAGGGGGTGGGAATTGACGGTGTCTGTGTAGATATTGTGGGTTCTGAAGAAACAACCAAGGAGATCTACGGTATTGAACTCTGCCCAGAGGATTATGAAAAAACCCTCAAGGCATTTGAAAAAGCAAGGATCGGGAATATATCACCCCATCTTTGTGTCGGATTGCATTATGGAAGATTAAGACATGAATCAAATGCATTGGAGATAATCTCCAGTATAAATCCCAGCAATGTTGTTATCATTGGCTTAACAAACCTTGTGGGAACCCCCATGGAGAGAATAAGGATAACTCCAGGGGATCTGATCGAGATTCTCTGCCTTACAAGAATTAAGTTTCCAGGAAGTTATGTGTCTCTGGGTTGTGCCAGAGGTAAGGGCGAGTTAAGGGCAGAAATAGATAAACTTGCAGTAGAAGCGGGGGTTAACAATGTGGCTGTTCCCACATTATCAGCTTACAGGGAGGCTAAGAAACTCAACCTGAAAATCAGGGAATTTAAGGCGTGCTGTGCAGTATTACCCAAGCAATTAAAAACAGAATGAGATGGAGGTTCATAGACCTAGATAAGGTAGATAGCATAGCTGGTGCTGCAACCTTTGATGCTATAATGAAGGCGAGAAGCAAAGACATGGTGGATGATACAATCCTCTTCTGGAGACCCTCCAAATCCGCCATCTACATAGGCTACCATCAGCTGGCGTATGAAGACGTATATGTTAATATATGCAGAAAAAAGGGAATTCCAATAATCCGACGAACTCTAGGCGGCGGAACCGGTTACTCTGATGAAAATCAAATAATCTATAACATCATCTTTAGAGAAGATAAGCCGGAGATTCCCACAGGACCGAGGAATGTTTATAGATTTATTCTGGAGGGTGTGGTAGAAGCCATTCATACTCTCGATATAGATGACGTCTCCATAGATGGAAAGAGATTTGGTGTTTATGTCAATGGAAAAAAGATCTCTGGAAGCGGTCAGTTGACCTCCAAAGGCATTGTAAACGCCGGCGGAAGTTTTCTGATAGATTTTGATTTCAAGGCAATGAGTGAATTACTTAAAAATCCTGTTAAGAACCTAAGAGAGGGTATAAAGGAACCGGAAGACGGGATGACTTATCTAAGAAAGGAGGTCATGGGAATCACGATCGATGAAGCAAAAACAGCTTTAAGGGAGGGATTCGAAAAAATACTTGGTAAATCATACGATGGGGACCTAATTCCTTATGAATCAGAACTTGCCGAGAGACTTAGAGAGAAATACCTGGGACGGGAGTGGATATTCAGAGCAGATATGAGACAGAAAAGGAGAAAGAAGCTGAAGGGAAAATGAATGCTGATGTTGTTATTGCAGGCGCTGGCCCCGCAGCTTCTACTGTTGCAGGGATTACCGCATCTGAGGGTTTGAGGGTTATCGTATTGGAGAAAGAGAAGGAGATTGGGAGATCACCATGTGCAGGATATGTGGGCTCTATGGATTTTCCAGATATAAGCGGGAGAGTAATCCAGAGCAAAATAAACAGGATGACGACCTTTTTCCCTTCTGGAAGGCATCTGACTTCCCCCCTAAACGGATTCAATGTTAACAGGAATTTATTTGACAAGGAATTAGCTGTAACTGCTTCACGACAGGGGGCGAGATTCTATATGAACTCTGAAGTTGTTGGGTTCATTGAAAAAGAAGACGGATATTCTGGAATCCAAACCAGGGATGGTAAAAGAATAAAGGCGAAGATATTGGTGGGGGCTGATGGAGCATCCTCAATCATCTCACGGCTTTTGGGGTTTAATAATGATGTTGCAACTGCAGTGCAATATGAAATCTCTAATTGCAGGATGGATCCAGAAACCAATGAGGTATATTTTGATACAGGATATGCCCCCGGATGCTATGCATGGATATTCCCAACAGGCAGAGATAGTGTGAGGGTTGGCCTAGGAATAAGGCACCATTTAGCTGAAAAGTCAGCACTAGATTACCTGAATGCCTTCATTGAGGAGCATCCAATTGCATCAAAGAAACTGAAGAATGCTTTGAAGGTGAGGTTGATTGCTGGAATTATTCCTGTCGGGGGTTTACGTAAAAGAATTTACCAAGACAATATAGTTATGATTGAAGATTCTGCTGGCATGACGGATCCAGTAACTGGCGCAGGTATAGGGTATTCAATGCTTGCCGGTAAAATTGCTGCTAAGGCAATTGTAGAAGCGATAAAGGGAAATGACCTCTCCCGCCTAAAAAGATATGAGCAGGGATTTAGAAGAGTAATGGAGAGACACTATGAAAAATCATTAAAGAAGAGGGAACTGATGGATTCCCTCACAGACAATAAATCTTTAGAGCAGAATCTGCCAAGGATATGGGTTGCATTCAAGGAGTATTGGCGCGAGGTTGGATGATTTTTCAGACTGTAAAATAATAATTAATCATGTTGAGGTTTTGTTATGGACCGATTGGATGGGATGAAGGAGGGAATGTACAAAGCAAGGAGCGGATTGATTAGAGTCCTTGTAAAAACAGAGGATGGCACGATAAAGGACATTATAATCTCCGGAGACTTTATATTGACTCCAGAGCACTACATAGATGATATGGAGAAATCCCTGATTGGAGCGGAAGCTAAGGGAGACAAGATACTGGAAATCTTGAAAAGATTCTATGACGAAAATGATTTCCAATCTCCAGAGACTTATCCCGCGGATTTTACTGAGGCAGTGATGAGAGCTACAGGTGGAGGTAATTAAAGATGGATGAATTGAGATTTATAGATTTCGGTATCATTGATGTCTATAGGATAATGGCAGCGAATGAGGCCATGTTCCGGATTGCTGAGAGAACAGGAGAGAATGTAGGCTTCCTGTGGATTCCGGATAAATCGATCAACATGGGTTACTCGCAGCTGATTGAGAGGGAACTGAATCTTGAGAGGTGCAGGGAGCTGGGTTATCAGATAACGAGGAGGACGAGCGGCGGCGGGATGGCTTTCGCATCCGAGAAATCGCAGGTGCAGTATGGTTTCATCGGGAATCTAGAAGACCCCCAGGTCCCCCTGGATATGATAGAGTCCTTCA
>JAOZNG010000211.1 GCA_029933895.1 archaeon | reverse complement strand
GGGGCCCCGGAGGTAAAACAAAACAGGTGGGTGTTTTTGACTGTATCCGTTGGTATGCGCATGTATTCGTACGCCGAATGGAATATATAGTTGTATTGCATACGCCTACATACGATGCGATCAAAAATAATTACCATCCGTGTGGATGAAGAAACCTACGAGAAGATACGGGAAGATGCAGAGAGGGAAAAGGTCAGTATGAGCACAATAATTAAGAAAGCCATAGATCAATATTATACCAGCAGGAGAGAGGCACAGCTCAACTCCGTTGAGGTGCTGCGGAGGCTGAACGACCTGGAGAGGAAATATCAGATACTTCTGAGCAGACTGAACATCGTTGAGGAGAAGCTCTCCGGGGAGTGATAATATGGCCGTGAGAAGAATAGAGGTTAAAAACTTCAAGAGCTTTCGGGATCTGAAGCTGGACCTCAAGGATTTCAACGTACTTATCGGTGCCAACGCCTCAGGTAAATCAAACTTCGTGGACATCTTCAAATTTCTGAAGGACATTTCAGTTCACGGGCTCGATAACGCCATATCCATGCGCGGGGTGGAGTATGTAAGAAACATGAAGAGGGGGAACGATAAGGAGCTCTCTGTGGGGATTGTGCTGGACACCTCGGAGATAATGTTTCTTACAGATGGAAGCTCCATAAAGATGAGGGACATAAACTACAGTTTTACACTGGAGTTCGGGGCTGGAAAGAAGGGCTACAGGGTGGCCTCAGAAAGAGTGGAACTGAAAGCGGAGTACTACAGGGGGGATAAAATGGAGGGGGAGGCGGAGATAAAGGTCATAAGAGATGACGGCAGAGTAGACGTGGATATGACGAAGAAGGGTGATATGCCTTTTGAAGAGGATGACCTGAAACCCCCTTTCCCCACAATCTCGGAGAACACCCTCATAATACGCAGCCCCATATTCATAGCACCAATACTTCTCACCGAATTTCAGCAGATCGGGATATACGACTTTGACCCGAAACTCCCAAAGAGCGCCATTCCCATAACGGGAATGGCTGAGCTGGAGGAGGATGGGGAGAACCTGCCCATCATCCTGAAGAAGATCCTTGAGGACCCAGAGAGTAAGAGAAAACTATACAACCTGATCAGAGATGTCCTCCCCTTCGTTGAGGACCTTGATGTGGAGAGGTTCACCGACTCCTCCCTCCTCTTCAAACTGAAGGAGAGCTACTACCCAGATCAGTATCTGCCAGCGCCGCTCATCTCCGACGGAACCGTAAACGTGACCGCACTCCTTACAGCACTCTATTTTGAGGGGAAAAGAACGGTGATCATTGAGGAGCCGGAGAGAAACATTCATCCCTATCTGATAGAGAAGGTTGTTAACCTGATGGAGGAGGCCTCCGAGAAGAAACAGGTGATCATCACCACGCACAACCCGGAGGTGGTAAAATACGCCGGGCTTGAGCCGCTTCTTCTAGTCAGCAGGAACAGAGATGGATTCTCCACTGTGAGGAGGGCTGTGGAGAGAGAGGAGATTGGGGTCTTTCTCAGGAACAACATCGGACTTGAGGAGCTCTACGTTCAGAACCTTCTTGAGGGATAGGGAATGGAGAGAAGGCCTCTTTTTATCTTCGTTGAGGGTGAGGACGATGAGAGGTTTTTCTCCACGGTGGTGGTACCGCTTGTTAGGGATAGATATACTGCTAGGATCGTGAAGTGGAGGAGGATGAGGAAGGAGAAGATAGAGAATTACTTAAGAAGCGCAGAGGGTATGGGTGCAGAGTACATCTTCGTGGCGGACATTGACACATCTAAAAGTGTGAGGGAGAAGAAGAGGAAAATCAAAAAGGAGGTCAGAAATATAAAGATGGACAGGATCGCCGTGGTTGTGAGGGAGATAGAGAGCTGGTACCTTGCAGGTCTGGATAAGGATGCTGAGAGAGAGCTTAGAATACCTCATTTTGAGAGGACTGATGAGCTCACAAAGGAGAAATTTGACAGTATTATGCCAGAGAGGTTTGCTCCAAGAAGAGATTTTATGGTGGAGATTTTAAAAAGATTTTCTGTTGAGGTTGCAGAGAGGAAGAATGGATCTTTTAGAGAGTTTATGGAGAAGTTTGTAAAATGAAAAAAGCCCCGCCCTTTTGTACAGGGCGGGGCTTACCTCCTTTTTCCTTAACCTCTGAACTTCTTTCTCTTATCCTTCACTTCTATCTTTACCCCGGGGTTCAGATGACGGACTCTCTCCTCCAGGACCATCTTAAACTCGGGGTAGGTTTTGCTGTAGAACTCCCTGAACTTAT
>JAOZNG010000210.1 GCA_029933895.1 archaeon | reverse complement strand
CAACTATTAAATAGGCGACCCTGGTGAATAATAAAACATGCCTGAGAAGGCTTCCCGCCACACTTTGGGCTCCCTTCAGGTGTCCCTCTTGGTTTTTGCCCTCCTCCTCCCTAATCTTCCCCTTCTTTCCTCTTCATCCTCTCCCTCATTAAAACCATCCACTCCCCCCTCATCCATCCCCATGGGGCCTCTTCCGAAGAATCTCCCAGACATACACCCCTGGCCCCTTCCACTTTGCGATGAGCGCGCAACTTTGAGAAGCAAGTACAACACAACATACTCCTCTCCTAGACTTCAATGGAAAACTACCCTTAGCGATATCTCCTATCCTGTACGCCCCATCATCGGTTACGATGATTCAATTATTTTGGTGAATAGGAATGATTTTGGATCCTTTATCTATATGCTCAATTCTGATGGTACTGTAAGATGGGGAAAATACCTTCAAGACTGGTTCCTCAACAAGGCGTCTTTAGGAAGGCAGGGAGACATCTACGTTACAGGGTGGAAAGGGCCTTCCTGGTCTTGTCCGGAGGAAAGTGGGCTTTTTGTCTTTGATTATAACGGAGCGTTGAAATGGAAATATACCGTCAAATGGGAATACAACACATCTACCGGGCGGCCCATCAAGGGTTTTCCCATATCTACGCCGGTGGAGGGGCCAGACGGCCATATCTACATCAAAGCTTATGCCTTTTATCCAAATGGCAGCGTAAAATGGATAATCCCGTACAACGAGAGCACCTCCGGACTTTATGAGACGTTTTACAACAGGATTGGCCCTGATGGAATGCTATATTCCTACCACGATGAGTACAACGACCTTTACCTATGTTGCATAAATTCAAGTAACGGCAACATAGTATACAGAAAATATTTTGAAAACTATTCTGAAGACTATATTTTTGGTTTTTCTATCACAGACAATAACCTCCTGATTGTTTCCTCTGCCAGATATGTGCTTTGTCTCTATCCCAACGGTTCAGTCAAATGGAGTTATGAGGGCCCGCAGTCCTCCGGTCCATGGTATTTCTCCGACGTGGGAATAAGGAATGGCGGAGATATTGTCGTCCTTGGGGGCAATGACACCGTTGCTTCTCTCTTCATCTTAAACCCGGACGGGCAATTGATCAACAGGTTCGTAATCGCTAGAGCACCCAGCGATCCTTCCGAGCATATTAGCACAAATCTCGTAGCAATAGGAGGGGAAAACACCATTTACTATTCCATCTCCAACCACACAGACCACAACTGGAAGTCACCAACGAATTTAACTGCGATGTATCCCAACGGGACTGTAAAGTGGACTCTTTCCTTCCCCAATTACATAGAGGCCGCCATAAACTCCAACGGTTCTATTATCGTCGTTGATTATGATGCCGTTTACTCCTTCGGTCACACACTCCCTGCACCCCCTCAGAACATATCCTCTCAGGAGGGCAACTCCTTCATCAATTTCTCATGGGATCCTCCTTCGGATGATGGCGGGTACCCCATCACCTCCTACAGGGTTTACCGCTCTTCGGGAAACTCTTCCTTCTCCCTCTTGTCTACCCTACCTGCCCCCACAACTTTCTTCAACGACACCGCCCTCATAAATGGAGAGAACTACACCTATTACGTAACCGCCATAAATAGGATTGGAGAATCACCGCCCTCAGTCAAGCTCACCACCTCACCTTTCAGATACCCAGATCCCCCCTCCAATCTCACAGCAACCCCGGGCAATTCCTTCATCATACTCTCCTGGAAACCTCCACCATTCAACGGTGGAAGACCTATAATCTCTTACAACATCTACAGGGGAACCTCTCCTGGTGAGCTCTCTCTTCTCCGACCCCTCCCCCACTCTCACCTCTCCTACAACGATACACAGGTCAAAAACGGCATCTCTTACTTCTATTACATCACCGCTGTGAATATGGGTGGTGAATCACCACCCTCCCCCATAGTCTCCTCTCACCCGTATACCACCCCCTCCCCTCCACTCAACCTGAGAGCACTGGCAGGAGAGAGCTTCGTATACCTCCTCTGGGACCCACCCCTTGAAAACGGAGGGGAGAACGTAACTGGATACATGGTCTACAGAAGCACGGGGGCATCCACCCCAGCACTCATCGCAAACACCACCGAGACCTTCTACAACGACACGAATGTTGAGAACGGCATCACGTATCACTACTACATAACCGCACTGAACAAAGCAGGCGAATCCCGCCCATCCCTTACGGCAACAGCAACGCCGCTGGGTCTCCCCTCTCCCCCCTCTTCCATATCTATATCCGCAGGAGATTCTTTCA
>JAOZNG010000042.1 GCA_029933895.1 archaeon | reverse complement strand
GAGAGAACTAAACTCACCCGAGAGATTAAAGCCGACGGCCGGAGCATCTACAAAATAAACGATAAACGTTCCACCCGGCAAGAGATTCTTGAACTGGTAGGTGACTCCGAATACAACATCGTGTTGCAGGATGACGTCACCAAATTGATTGACATGCGCCCGGTGGAGAGGAGGGAAATCATCGACGACCTTTGCGGTATCAGGGAATACGATGAGAAAAAGGAGAAGGCCTTGAAGGAGCTGGAGAAGGTAGAGGACCGGATATCTGATGCATACATCGTGTTAGGTGAGAAGGAGACATATCTAGAGCAGCTGGGCGATGAAAAGGATGAAGCCCTGAGATACCAGTCGCTACGGAAGGAGTTAGGTGACCTGAAGGCGTCATTGATTTACAGGAGCATGCTCAGGCACCGGAACCGTATCCAGTCCCTTGAGCTGGAACTAGAGCAACTCACACGGGAAAGAGATGAGAAAAGATCTGGCCTGGCTGAAATCAGGTCGAAGACAAATACACTAAACTCTAAACTGAAGGAGATCAATGGCAGAATACAGCGCGTGGAAAAAGAAAAAGGCGGCAGCGGTCTCCAGAAAAAGAGAGAAAAGCTTATTCGTTTAGAGAACCAGCTCGGGAACGCAGTTAATGAAAAAAAGAAGCTGGAGAAGGACATCAATAAATCCTCCCTGAAAAAGAAGATCCTTGAGGAGGAGATTAAGGGGATTGATTCAGAGCTCGAGAAGATATCCGGTAAACTGGGGAAACTGGAGTCCAGCATAAAAGTTGAAGAGAAGAAGGCAGGAAACCTTGAGCTGGAGGATGAGATAGACGGCTTGAAGACAGGGATTTTCGAGCTGCACTCCCGGATAGAGCTCAATGTGGACAGGAATGGAGAGGATGTCAGGAAAATCAAGGAGCTTGAGGAAAGAAAAAAGGCGATTGATTCAGAAATCAAGGAGTCTCTTGCGAGCGAGAAGGAGCTCTCCAGGACCGTGAAGGAAAGAATCAAGGAGAATAAATCTAATTTCGAGGAATATGATAGACTGAGGGAGGAGATTCCTCTGCTGGAAAAAAAGAGAGAGGGGATACTGGATGAGCTGAACCGTATCAGGGTTAAGGCAGCTAAGAGAAAAACCGAAATCAGGACACTTGAGTCCAGTAGCGGCGGACTCAGGAGTGCTGTTTCAGCGGTAATGAAGCTAGGAGGGGTGGTGGATGGAATCCACGGGACCATATCGCAGCTTGGAGGTTTGACTAACAAGGACTATGAGCTGGCGTTGCAGGTTGCGGCCGGATCCGGCATGCAGTACATGGTGGTAGACAACGAGAAAGTAGCCACTGACTGCATACAGTACCTGAGGAGGAAGAAAATCGGCAGATTAACATTCCTCCCCCTGAATAAAATCAAACCCAAGACCAGCGGCAAAGCACCTAAGGGTTCCTTGGGGTTTGCGAGGGATTTCATCGACACGAAAAAAAAGCACAAACCTGCATTCGACTACATATTCAGGGACACTGTATTGGTTAAGGATTTAGACGCCGCTAGACGGCTGGGGGTGGGTAAATGGCGGATGGTTACGTTAGACGGCGACCTGTTGCTGCCCTCTGGAGCCATGACCGGCGGCTTCTTGAAGAGTGATCGTTTCATGAAGATGTCCTTCTCTAATAACGAGGAACTGGAGAGGGAAGTTAGGGCCCTAGAGAGGCGGGTTGTTGAGTTAGACGGGGAGCAACAAAAGCTGTTACTGGAGAAGCAGAAGATGGAGAAACGGCTTTCCTTTCTAGAGAAACCAGTGGATGAGGGCCGCACTAACGTGGAGCGAATCAGGCTGGAGGAGGGGAACCTCAGGACAAGAAGAAATGAACTGAAGAATAGACTCATGGGCTTGGATTCAAGGATTTCAGAGTTGAAGAAGTCTGTGAAGAAGAGAGACAAAGAGATTAAATCTTCAAGGAAGGAGATACTGTATCAGGAAACGAAGCTTGAGAAGCTTTTAGGTAAGCGTTCCAGGAAGAATCTTGAACGATTAGATAAACTACGGGAGGAGTACAGGAACCTTGACGTTGAGGGAGGTAGACTGGATGAGAAGAGGAGCATCTTGTTAAACCAGATAGGTGAACTGAATACCTCAATCAAGAGCATGGAGTCTGATGCCTCTAGGCTTGATTCCCATATCTCAGAGGTTGAAGAGTCCTTTAATTCACTGAAGGGTGAGCTATACAAGCTGGAGGCTGAGAACAGGGTGTTGATTGAGGAACTGCAGCGATTGATGGATGAGAGATCTGCTCTGGAAGACGAACTTGCTTCATCAAGCGAGGACATGAGTTCGCTGGAGGAGTCTCTTGATGAATTAAATGACAGACTTAATCTGTCTTCGGTGGATAAGGCCAGGCTGGAGACCAAGTTATCTGATCTGATGGAGGAGTTCAGGGCCTACAGAAACTTTGAACCTGTTGACTCCACCATCAAAGATATGGAGTCCCGCCTCGCTGTGGTGGAGGAGGAACTGGAGTCCTTCGATTCCGTTAATCTGAAGTCTATTGAGAGCTATGACATCCTGAAGAAGGAGATTGAGGAGACTCAGGGGAAGGTTGAGGTCTTGAAGGAAGAGAGGGAGAGCATCTTCGGATTCATGGAAGAGGTGGAGAAGAAGAAGAGGGCGGTGTTTATGGAGACCTTTGAGGTGGTTAACCATAATTTCGCACGCATATATAATGAGCTCTCAGGAGGGGAGGGTGGTCTCTCCCTCGACAACCCCAGAGATATCTCAGACTCGGGTTTGTTGATTAATGCCTCACCATTGGGTAAGAAGCTGGTGGATGTTGATGCTATGTCCGGGGGAGAGAAGGCGTTGACTTGTTCTGCGTTTATGTTGGCTATTCAGCGGTTTAAGCCATCGCATTTTTATATAGTGGATGAGTTGGATGCGGCCCTGGATGTGGAGAACTCTCTTCGCCTGGCTAGGATGTTGAGGGATTCAGGCTCGCAGTTTGTGATGGTAACCCATAATGATTCCTTAATGAAGCATGCTGAGTCCGTTATTGGTGTTACCTTGAGCGAGGGTGTTTCCGAGATTGTGGGCGTGAAACTGGAGCAGAGCTGAACTATGTTCTCGGATGAAACATATTATACACCCAGAAAAGAAGATGCTCGAAAAAATAATCCCCATACAAGGAGACAGCAAAACAATAGTTGTTGTTGCAGTGATCCTACTAATCTTATTAGCTCTGCTAGTAGCCGTGGGTATGACATTAATCTTGCTCATGGCTCAGCAACCCGTTGATCTTTCAACCACATCCTCCACCACTTCCTCAACCACAACCACCTCCCTAGCTACAACAACCAGTTATCTGACAACCACCTCAACTGCCACCCCAACCACCGCAACCTCAACCACTATCACCTCAGCTACGACCTCATCCACCGTCACCACATCAATGGCTACCTCAACCACGCTACCGGAATCCTGCAGGAATAATGTATTTGATGTGGGAGAAGAGGAGGTCGACTGCGGGGGAGTGTGCAGGTCATGTTTCCATGGGACAGAGACCGTACCCGAAAACCCGGTAATCTGGGAGAAAACACTTCCTGAGGAAGAAATCATCACATGCAGCGGGACAAGATATATGGAGAGGCTGGTGGCAGCAGCTAACAACAAAAGCAGTGGAGGTGTAATAGGACACCTCCTATACTACGACCGGAAACACCATGACCTGAAAACACAACATAAGGGAACTCTTGGGGTGTTGGATGCTGAGATAAGCCAAGACGGGGAGCACACCTACATAGTATACGAGGACCGAGGCGGGAGGAAACTGGAGAAACTAAACTACCGTCTGGATAAGGAGAGGTTGATAGAAAACAACAGCCTGGGGGATATAGAAATCACGCCGGACGGATTAAACCACACCATGCGGTGGGAGAAGCTAGCAGCAAACGGCTGGACGGGAATAAACACATTCAACAGCAGGGGGAGAGGATACATTACTGGAGAAATAAGCCAGGAACTGGATCTTGAAATAAAAAAAATAGTCGCCACCCCCTACCTAAAGGACCTAGTGGTTGCAACCGCCTCATCATTCATCTCAAAAGAAAAGAAGTATAAACTCACATACATACACCACAGCCTTGCTGAAACAACAGCCACCATCAAATGGGAGAAGAAGGTGGGTGATGAGATAACAGCCTTGGCATTAACAGAAGACGGCGACTACCTTGCGGTGGGTGTGGGAGGGGAGCTACAGTTATACAACCGTGGAGGGGAGAAACTTAGCTCCTACAAAACCAACTGGGGCATAGCAGACATCGCTCTCACAGGGGAGGCAGAGTATATTCTTGCAGCAAGCAGGGACCGGAGCATGTATCTCTTGGATAAGGAAGGGAATCTGTTGTGGAGATACCAGATAGGTGATCCGGTGAATGTGGAAATAAGTCCCGATGGGAGCTACATACTCGCGTGCAGCAAGACAGAAGCCATCAAGCTCCCGTATACGGATGCGCCCATCCTGAACCCACACATCCACTTGGAGAGCAGGATTATGCTGTTGAAGGGACCAGCCCAGTACACAAGCAAACCAGACACAAGCCACTGCAGCGATCATGTTAAAAACCATGGTGAAACAATGACGGACTGTGGAGGACACTGCCGGATGTGCCCTCGGATTGAATGCTTTAAGGACGAAGACTGCGGGGAGACAGGGTACCTGCATGAATACCACTGCACTGAGGCAGGAGACGTAGCCGACTACTACCTGAAGGCGGAGTGTATAAGTCCATACTCCCTCAACGCAACCTGTCAGGTAAAACGGATCGAGGAAATCCGGGATGAGTGTGGTGTAGGCGAAACGTGCACGGAAGGACATATCCTTTGCATGCCCGAATAATGAAAAGAAAAAAAGAAGAAAAGAGAAGAAATGCGTTAGCATTACAACTTCTCTACTTTATCAGCTTTGGGACCCCGGTCACCCTCAACAGGGGTGAAAGAGACCCGGTCTCCTTCGGCTAAAACAGACTCGCCCACGATATCACTCCGGTGGACGAAGTAATCGTTGCCGTCATCGCCTTCAATGAAACCGTAATTCTTTACGTCATTGAAGAACTTAACCGTGCCATCAACCATATAAACTCACCTCCAAAAGAATATATCCTAAATAAAAAAAAGGAACCTTAAACCAAACCATGACAAACAAAAACTATACCCCCACATAAACTAAATAAACATTATTATTAAATAAAAAGAAACCAGTGAATAAAAACCCCATTCAATGTGTAATCTTATATTCAGATAAAAAACCTTTATGTTTTCTAAAGTAGTTAGTTAGGCCCCCCTCCTCCAGAATCCCCAGCATCACATCAGGCAGAGGTTTCACGTCAAGCCTGATGTTTCTTGTCTCATTCCTGATAACACCCTCTTTCAGGTTAACGTTCAGTACATCACCCTCCCTGATCTCCTTGACCCCCATGCATTCCAGAACAGGTAGTCCCACGTTTATCGCGTTCCTGTAGAATATCCTAGCAAATGACCGGGCTATCACGGCAGAAATGCCTGCATATTTTATTGCCAGAGGAGCCTGCTCTCTTGAAGAGCCGCATCCGAAGTTCCTCCCAGCTACCATAAAATCTCCCCCAGAGATTCTGTTGTAGAAGTCGGGGTCCAGGTCCTCCATAACATGCCTAGCCAGCTCCCTGTTATCGAGTGTCTTGAACTTGTATCTCCCAGAGATTATATAATCAGTGTTTACGTCATCCCCGAATTTATGCACCCTGCCCTTCATCCTGCACCTATAATAAAATAAAAATGAAAACATATAAAGTATTAAAGACATAATTATTAACAGATAATGGCTGAAGAAGAAATCACGGATACAGAAGATAATGAGGTAATAACTGAATTAGAGTCCTATGCTGTGCCTTTAGAGGAAATCAGTCTAAAGGTCAGTATCAGGGATGTCGGCGACTACGTACCTCATTACCACATAATGCTCCCCACGATAGACAACGTTACAAATGCATTACTGGAGAGAACAAAACACAGCCTGGTTGGTGAGATACAGGTACGGCGAGCTACTGGAGGAGGTCCAGAGGAGATATCTGAGCTGAAAAAGAGATTCAGAATTGATGCGAAAGAGAAACTGAAATCTGTTCTAAAGAAGGCCTCTGAGGAAGACATAGCCCTCCTAAGCAGTAAAGTGGTCAACGACATGATAGGCTTAGGTGATATTGAATACCTTCTAGGAGACAACCTCCTTGAGGAGGTGGTTGTGAACAGCAGCAGAGACGTTGTATGGGTTTACAACAAGAAACACGGCTGGCTGAAGACCAACATAGCCATACCATCAGAGGATATGATTATGAACTACTCCTCCAGAATAGCGAGACAGGTTGGTAGAGAGATAACCCGCCTTGAGCCCCTGCTTGATGCTCACCTATCTAGCGGTGACAGAGTCAATGCCACCCTGTTCCCAATATCAACTGATGGTAACACCATAACCATAAGGAGATTCTCCAGAACACCATGGACTATGGTGCACCTGGTGGACCCTAAATTTAACACTATAAGTTTTGAGGCAGCTGCTTTCCTGTGGCTGGCCTGTGAATACGAACTCAGCATGCTTGTTTCAGGGGGAACAGCATCCGGTAAAACATCCATGCTGAACGCATTGATGCCATTCTTCCCAGCGAACCAGAGGATAGTATCCATAGAGGACACCAGAGAGTTAAACCTCCCTGAATACCTTCACTGGGTCCCTCTCTCAACCAGGGCCGCTAACCCGAGAGGTGAGGGAGAGGTGTCCATGCTGGACCTGATAGAGAACTCCCTGAGGATGAGGCCTGACAGGATAATAGTCGGTGAAGTCAGGAGGAAAAGAGAGACTGAGGTATTGTTTGAGGCCATGCATACCGGGCACTCCGTGTACGGGACATTCCATGCCAACAGAGCCTACGAGGTGGTTGACAGGATAATCAGCCCCCCAATGAATATCCCCCCGCTGGTTATGGGTTCACTGCCGCTGATAGTAATACAGCACATAAACAGGAAGACGAAACAGAGAAGAACACTGGAGATTGTTGAATTGATTAAGACAGGTAGTGATAAACCAGAAACCAACACACTATACTCATGGAATCCCAAAAAAGATGTCGTAGAGCGGAAAAATCAGAGCATGAGGGTGTTGGAGGAGATATCAACGTTCACAGGGATGGACGACTCGGACATAAAGGAGGATCTGGAGGGTAAGCAACAGATTGTTAAATGGCTCATGGAAAAAGGCATTAAGAGCGTGAATGACGTTGGGAAGATCGTAACCGAGTATTATATAGACAAGGACACAGTTCTTGACCTGGTTGAATCCGATAAAGATTTAAGCTAAGATAGGGTAATATAACTATAATGGAGAATCCGTTTACTATAGACAGGATAAAAGATTCTTCGATGGCTTTTAAGCCTGGAGCGGAGCAGTTGTCTGTTGCTTTCCCTGAGATGCAATGGGAACTGAAGAGGGCTGGCTACGGCATGGACGCTATACAGTATATTGCCGTAACCCTTTTGATTACCTTCAGCTCCTCCATATCTATACTCGGCTTCGTTCTTGCACTAATATTTGTTTTCAATGTCCCCCTTGACCCCTATATAGGTGCAGGCATGGTTGTTATGGTTACTGTTTTTTCTTTTTTTTATGTGTTATTTCTCCCTAAACTTGAGGTAAAGAAGCGGGGAAAAAAGATAGATGAGAACCTGGATTATATGCTCAAGGATATGGAAATCCAGCTCACAGCAGGTTTACCGTTGTTTAACTGCATCGAGAACATAGCTGAGGGAAACTATGGAGCATGCTCTGAGGTATGCAAGGATATAGTGAAGGATGTGGAGTCAGGTAAATCCATAAAAAGTGTTTTAAACGATTATGGAATAATATCAGCTTCTGCATATCTGCGGAGGACACTTTGGCAGATATCCAATGCAATCCAGACCGGTTCGAATGTAAAAAACGCTCTTGAGGCGATGTCTGTAGAGCTTCAACGGGAAAAAGAGAGCAGGATAGAGAGCTACGGGAAGGAACTCAGCCTCTGGGGGTTGCTTTATATGCTCATGGTTATTGTAGCGCCCTCTATGGGGATAACACTGCTACTTATTATGTCCAGCTTTCTAGGTGGATCATATATTACAGACACCACCTTCTGGTTGATTCTAGCTATGTTATCACTAGGGCAGATTTTTTTCCTTTACCTGATTAGAAGCAAAAGGCCAAATATCTAAAAATGGGAAAAGAAATAAGAGGAAGGGGGAAGCCTAGAATCACGGGGAAGGGGATTCAGGAAGAACCAAGAGAAAACCCCATAAACCTCGTAGCCCTGATTGCTAAGGCAATCTATACCATGTTATTTAACATTGTTTCGTTTATTGTCTCCATAATCAGTAAGACTGTGTCATCTATCAAAGTAGTGATATCGGTTTTTACAGCCTTATTCAAGAATATATTCCACAAACTGGGGGCTTTATTTCCCTCCAACATCAAAAAAAGGTTGGAGAATATGCTCCTAGTCTCTGGTTTAACCCATAACCCAGAGGAAACACTGGGTGTGGTCTTCGTCTACAGCCTGACTGTGCCTGTAGCGGTTTTTGTATTAATGAGGTTCATGCTACGGTATCCTGACGAGATAATAATACCTGCTGCTTTAGGGTCTCTGGTGGGCATCTGGGTACTGTTCTACATACTTATTGTTGTAATAATCGATAAACGTACCCAGAATGTCGAGAGTGTGTTGCCTGACGTCCTTGTTATGATAAGCCAGAATATGAGGGCTGGGATGACGCCCTACAATGCACTATGGGCTGCCTCCCGTCCTGAATTCGGCCCTCTCGCCGCTGAGATACAGAATGTTGCAAGAGATACGCTTGCCGGGGTGTCCTTTGATAAAGCCCTGGTGTCAATGACTCAAAGGATTAAATCACCACGGCTTGAGAGAGTGGTCAGTTTAATGATACAGGGTATGAAATCAGGAGGTGAGTTGCCTGCTGTTCTACAGGAGATTGCAGAGGATATACGAAACG
>JAOZNG010000209.1 GCA_029933895.1 archaeon | reverse complement strand
GTGGTGTTCTGATCCTGCGAAACTTCTCTCTTCACTCTCTCCACTGTGATGTTCTTCCACAGAATCTCTTCCCTCCCATCCCAAACTACTCTCACACCAACCGGTATCTCGTTCTTACCCTCAATAAGAGAGAAAGTAGCATTTCCGCTCAGCTCTATCTTCCCAGCAGCCTTAAGCTCTCCCTGGTATATCAAGAAGGAGAGGTTCTCCGAGAGGGGCTCAACCCTCAGAGAGGCACTCCCCTCCCCCTCGTTTCTTATAACCAGTCTCACGGAGACCTCCACGGTCTCGTTGTATGTGGTGTTCTCATACTCCACCGTAAGGGTGGGAACGATCCTTGCCTCTACCGCAGGAGAAGTGGTGTTGACCACAAAGACCACGTAGACCTCCACATAGTCGCCATCTCTGTCGGTAACCCTTATGCTAACGTTCCACACACCGCTCAGGTTCTCTTCAAAGTTCACAACAAGAATCCTCCTTCCCCCCTCACTCATAAGGTGCATCTCAAAAAGCTCGGGTGGATCCGGTATCTCATAGAACAGCTCTGCCCCATCCTCGTAATCCTCCACCATTCCGGTGAGCTCCACCCTCACCTCCCCGCTCTCCTCCACTTCTACTACCTTCTCACTCACCTTCACCTCAGGGGGAGAATTGAGTACAGTGAGAACCTCACTATAGGAGAACTCTCGCCCCCCTATTCTCACCGTAGCATTGTAGAGCCCCTCAGGCCACTCCCTCCCCACCACAATACTTCCAAAGAAGTGCTTCTCATGCTCCTCCCCGGAGGAGATAATTGTCGTCTCGTTCCCATACCCTGTGAAAAGGTCCCACAGGATGAGACGGGCTTCGGCAGGCACCTCGTCGTTTATGTCCTTGGCGGTGAAGTGCACCTCAACGGTGGCTCCCCTCTCAACTCTCCCCGGTGTGATGTTGAAAGTAAGTATCCTTAAAGGTGAGTCCAGTATGTCAATCCTACCCCCCCATACCTCCTCATCAACACCCCCATCTACATCCTCCACCCTCACTCCTATGTCATAGCTTCCATTCTCTATCTCAGGCAACACTTCAAAGGTCATGTTAAGGTGATGCTCAGAAACAACCACCTCCACCCACGAGACATTGTACCTCCCCCCGCCAGACAGTGATATGAGATGTAGCGTCGCATTCAATCCACCTATCCCATCCTCTACATCATCGGCATATACCAATACCGACACGTTCTCATAGTAATTGTACTCCCTCCCGCTCACAACTTCTACCCTCTCTATCTCAGGAGGAGAGTTCACCACCTCAACGCTATCATTGTAGTATACCCATCCAGATGATAATCCCTCGCTGTCGACCACCATGAGCCTGTAAGAATAAACACCGAGGGCACCGGATAAGGGAACTGTTATGTTCACAGTAAGGTTCCTCTCATCCACGTCATAGAAGTAATCCCCAAGCTCCCTCCACTCCCCCCCATCCACAGAGAGCTGAATTGTTATGTTGAGGTCGTGGAAGGGAGTTCTATCATCGTAGCAGAGAACCCAGAGGTGGTTCTCCTCTCCTCTTAATACCTCACTCTTTTCCACACCTAAAAACCTCACCGTGGGCGGGTCGTTCTTGTTCAGAAAGATGTCGGTATATTTCCCCTTATATGGATCTGGTTTTGGCGAGGTTATTACATCTGGAAACCCGTCACCATTCACATCCTCAAATACCACCGCATAGCCATAATCCGCCAGGACCTCCCGGTTGACCCCTTCAAATCCAACTTCTGAATTCCTCAACGAGTAGTACTCTTTTGCAGGATTTTTCTTTCCCAGCCATACAAACGCTGCACCAGAGTAAGCTGCGGTGATTGAGATTCGAGATGAGAACAGGAGGTCTGGATAGGAGTCATTGTTGTAATCGGCTACATCCATGGTGTGTCCTATCTGTTCTCCAGCTACACTTCCATATATTGAGAAATAGACGCGGTTACGGTTGCTTCGCAGGTCTATTACGCTCTCTCTAGTTCTGTTTCCCAGAATTATACTTATCTCTCCACAGTCAGTAATGCTGTTGTCAGGTCCGTCTGATCCAACAATATTTAACACAAGATCATCGATTCCATCATAATTGAAATCGCCCTTTCCCAGGCCATAATCACCATCCATTCCAGCAAAGTCCCGAGAATCCGCACCGTAGATTATAGTTCTATCAAAATCTTCTAAAGTATAATTTCCACTAAGCCTGGTCCCGTTGTTGAAGATTATCATTGTAAGTCCCGTCCCAGTTCTCCCAGGCGGACTCAAAAAAACATCAGACCACACCCAATCTTCATTTCCGTCTCCGTCAAA
>JAOZNG010000208.1 GCA_029933895.1 archaeon | reverse complement strand
CTCACCCAGATATCAGTTCCCGTTGTGTTGCAGCCGGACTCTATCCAGTACGGGATGGATGTTTCATTCCCTGATGTCTCATTGTAATATACAAACCTTATGTCGAGACAACTTCCATTCATTCTCCCCTGAGAGATTAACTCTGCAGTATTAATGGTTAAGTTAACTGGGTACTCTGTCAGATTATTCCCTGAATTCTCTGTCACGTTTATCTGCTTCCTGTACCTCCAGGTGTAATTCCACCAGTAGTTGGTTGAAATCAATGATACATTCTCGTTTGGACCGTATTCATCTTTTTCTGTTGCAACCCATATGGCTGTGTCTGCTTTAACATAAAAATAATACGTAGCTGACTGATTTTCCTTCCCCGCTGAATCATTCGCCCATATATAGTAACTGTATGCACCGTTCTGCCAGGTATCCGGGAAAATGTATTCATATATGCTACCTCCCACTGGAGTCAGTTCATAGCTGTTGGTCTGTGAAGACGGATAGGTTACATAAACCAGCACGGTATCCACGCCATCCCAGTCCGTTACGTTCGCTTGTATCGTTACATTATACCCGAAACCAACTGTTCCCGGCTGAGCGGTTACGTTCCTTATCGACGGTTTGTCGTGGACTGTTATGTTGATTAAGCTCCAGCTCGGATTCGTGTACAAAGAAGAACTACCTCCATAGCTAATGTTTATTACGTGATTCCCCATGGATGCATTTCCAGGAATGTTATAGTCTATGGTAGCCCGGCCTGTCGAGTCTGTGAAATCACTGCCTATAACCTGGCCTGAGGTCTCATCCCTGAAACTAACCTGTTGGTTCTGGATTCCCGTACCATTATCGTATCTCAGGGTTGCCCAGATACTTATTAATTCGCCCTGAACAGGATCTGAGTTGTTTGTATTCAGGTTGATCAGGGATGTGTTAGCATAAACGTCTATGTACACGAAATCCCAGTCCACGTAACCCTCCTGAGAGGTTGAACGTAGCTCGACCTTCTGTGGCCCAAGCTCTGAACTTATGTTAAGGTAAGCAGTTATATTGTTCCATAGAAGTTCCCCCGGCTCCAGCACATCCGCATACACGCTCAGGTTTCCAGATGAATTCGTCCAGCCGAAAGGTAATGTCCAGTTAAGCCACACCTCCGTTATGTTCACACTAAGGGTGTTGTTTGTATAACCTCTTAAATCGCCGTATCCCGTCCGGGTTATGGAAGACGGATACTGTGTTATTTCGACAAATTGACCTGGGAGTCTAACCTTCAGGAATTTATTCTGCTGATTCTCCCAGTGATGGAATTCTAATCCAGGATTTGTGTAATTAACTGTTGCGTTAATGCTATAGTCGCCAGCAGGGGTTGAATTCGTCGTGATATTGAATGATGCCGTCTTATTTGCTCCTGCGGCGATGGACGTTAGGTTACAGTATGGCAGGCCTGTTCCAACGCAACTGCAGTTTATACCCACCCCCACGGGACAATTTACTGTTACTATAACATTGCTTATGTTCGCAGACCAGGGGTTTACGATGGTGAAATTATAGATTGATGACTCATTTTGATATATCCTGTCGGGATCCAGGGTGGAGGAGAAGTTCTCTGGCAGATGGTGTATGATGAAATTATTTGAGTAATCCTCCTTTGAGAAACCTCCAGCCCACCTCATAGTAACGTTCCATGAAAACGTGTATGTCCCGGGGGATGCGTCCAGCGGTATTAAATAACCTGATGAGGCATTATCAAACCTTCTCTCACAGGTTCCATTCGGCGGGATATCCCCGCAACCCTTGGTTTCATTGGGACCCCAGTTCACTCCCTGGTTATTGTAATCCAAAACATTTAATGTAATGTTTAAATCAACGGCAGTGGTTTTATTAACTACTACCGTGGCGTTTATCCACGCTATATTGTCTCCTGTCTCGTATTCATTTATTGCGTGCTCCTCCAGGTTCTCGTGCTCTAATTTCGTTAGATTCACTTCAGCTGTTATTATCCTGAATATATAGAATGATTCCATATTTGAGCCGTCATCGTTCTTCAGGATATTACCCGGGAAGTCTATCAGGGCTGCATAGACCCTGTAATCCCCGACAGGCTCTAAATCTGTATTCCATGCCCCGTTATTCTGCCAGATCTTGGCTATATCCAGGTAGTCACTCAGGTTTATGGTCCAGATACCATCTCCCTGATCCACAACCGGAATCCCGATATTCTGCCAGGTTCCTGATACGTTTCTCTGAACCCTCATTAAGAGATAAAAATTTATAGTTGATTCCACATTCTCTGCATAAGATGAATTAATTTCTTCATCGCCTATGGAATACGTTGGCCATGGATCCACGTATTTATAGACTTTTACGTCGTC
>JAOZNG010000207.1 GCA_029933895.1 archaeon | reverse complement strand
AGGGTGGAGTATGGACTTACAAAGCCGGATAGTGTGGGGCATTCATCTGCGACTTTAAAGACGCAGTACAAGCGAGTTCTGTTCACTGTGGATAAACTCTCTCCGAGTTTGTCGTATTCTGCCGACTTTGTAATAATTTATTAACGAATAATTGCAATTAATAAGGAAGGGATTATGGCTGAAATACCTCTAGCGCCGGTGGAGAGGATTATGAGGAGAACGGGGCTTTCCAGGGGAGTTGACAGGGTGAGTGAGAGGGCTGTTGAGGACTTGAGAGATGAGCTGGAGTCTATGGCGGTTGAGTTATCCACGAAAGCTGCTGTTTTCGCTAAACACGCTGGCAGGAAGACAATAACCCATGAGGATGTGAAGCTGGCCGGGGAGCAAAAATGACTTCTGTTGCTGTTATAGGAGCATCAGGGTATATAGGTTCCGAGTTGCTCCGACTTCTGGTAAACCACCCTGAAATCGATGAAATAACCCCCGTATCAAGGAGTCTGGCAGGGAAGAAGGTTTCCTCACACCTCACACATCTAAGAGGGTTTCTGGATGCTGAGTTTCAGGATATGGATCTAGGGAACCTGGATGCTGACTTCCTCTATGTCGCTGCACCACCCGGTGAATGGATCAGATTTATACCATCAGTCCTTGAGAGAGGGATAAAGGTTGTGAGCATGGGAGGTAAGTTCCGCATCAAGAATCCAGAAATTGATTCAAAAATTTATCCCGGCTTCGATAACAGGGAGCTTTTGGAGAAGGCAGTCTATGGCCTGCCTGAGCTATACAGGAGAGAGATAAAAAAAGCAGGGTTCGTAGCTAATCCCGGGTGCTATACCACCTCCGTAATACTGGCCATGGCTCCCCTCTCAAGATATAAGGAGTCACTTGACCTGGAAAAGATTGTGGTATCCTCTGTTTCAGGCTCCTCCGGGGCTGGAGCTAAACCCTCTCGTTTCCTGCATCACCCCGAGATGTCCTCTAACCTGAGGCCCTACAGGGTTCTGGAGCACAGGCACACCCCTGAAATGGAGCACATCCTGTCCAGGGAGTTTAATTCGGATCTGAGCATCTCATTCACACCCTCCATCGGCAACCACTCAAGGGGTATACTATCCTATATCAATCTCTTCTCAAGCCATGAGATTGATCTAGGTGAACTATTCATTGACTTTTATGGTGAAGAGTTTTTCGTCCGGATTCTGTCCTCAGCTGAAGAGAACGTGCCCAACCTCAAGGATGTTGTTAACACCAACTTCTGCGATATCGGGACTAACTTCCGCAGGGAGAGGGGGAGGATTCTGTTGCTGTCAGCAACAGACAACCTGATAAAGGGCGGCTCCGGTACCGCAGTGCAGAACATGAATCTGATGCTGGGTTTAGATGAGGGTCTTGGCCTGAGGCAGATTGCAGTTAGTCCGTAGTCAGCTGGTATCTGGAATCCAAGGTTTGCTTATCACTATCCACTCTGTTCATTTATTTATTCCTTTTTCCTAGAAACGGTTTTGTTTCTCCAATCTGTCACTTCCCATAATTACATCAAGGGAGTTTATTGTATGCTATGCCTTTAATAAGGTCTTTCTTGGTTATTATCCCAGGGAGCTCACCTGTCACCGGCAGGCCAGAGATGTTGTTTTCAAGCATCGTATCCGCTGCCTGACCTATGGTATCCTCGTGGCTTATGATCAAGGGGTCAGGTGTCATCACATCCCCTACCTTAAGCCCTTTGATGTCTGGGTGATGCAGACTATCCAATGCCTCACGGAACATATTAAGTCCTTCAGCTACGTCTTTTTCGGTGACAATACCTGCAATATATCCCCTGTCTTCCACCACTAGCCGGCCTATGCTGTTCTCGTGCATTATTTTCCTAGCATGGACTAATGTATCGTTTGGATTTACCGTTAGATATCTTTTTGTGTAGAACCACTTAACCAGCTTTCTGGATCCTGTAAGGGTCGCTACCAGGTCTGTTTCAGACACCAAGCCTATCACCTTCCCTTCCTCTCTGACCAGCAGGGAAGAGATGTTGTTTTCAAGCATTGATTCCGCCATCTCTCTGATTTTTTCGTATCTCAGGTCTTTCTGCATGTCTCCAGATATATAAAAATCCCCTGGTTTAGCATCCCAGTACCTGAGGTCCCTGGTCATCGCTGATGAGACATGTATCTGGCTGGTCTTAAGTTTCCTCTCTCTTCCGGTGCCAAGTCTCTCCTCCATATCCCCGTCAGTTAATATACCCATTATCTCTCCATCTTCTGTAACCATCAACTTAGATAACCTGTTTTTCTCCATCAAGGTTAATGCATCCTTCAGATTCTGGTCCTTGTCTATGGTCACAAGTTTCTCTTTCGGCGTCATCAACATTTTTTCTCTTTTATTTATTACGTTCCTACCCTCTTATTA
>JAOZNG010000206.1 GCA_029933895.1 archaeon | reverse complement strand
ATGGACGAATAGATGATCTATGGATTCGTCCATATGCAATGGACGTTGAAAAGAGAACAGTGGGATACTACAAGTTTGATAGTGATGCTAATGATGATTGGATTCTTTCTAATAATAACCTGGCCAATCAAGGAGTTAGTTTTGTGGATGAACCTGCGAAGTATTTTGATAAATCTGCCAGTTTTGATGGGGCTTCTTATCTTTATCTTACGAATCCACCTACTGCGCTCCGGCCCACGGATGCTATTACCCTGCAGGTATGGGTTTATCCGACAAGTGAGACTGAATCCGGGGATGTGATTTTGTGGATGAAATACGATGACACAAAACCCTCCTACGCCCTCACCATAAATGATGAGGTAGATGACAAGGTAGATTTTCATTTAACCGTGAGTGGGACACGCCAGACACTTTCTTCCCGGAGTACAATTCCTAAGGAGAGATGGAGTCATGTGTCAGCAACATATGATGGGAGTTATATGAGAATCTACATTAATGGTAAACTGGACAATTATAAATCAATAAGCGGTCAGATACAATATTCTGATTCCATACTCTCCGTTGGTGCAAAACACAGTGGAGGAGGATATACCTCTTACTTTGAGGGGTATTTAGACGAACTGAAGATATCTGATTATGCCAGGAATCTGCATGAAGATGATGATGGAGATGGGATGCTAGAACAATACGAGTTGATGAGATCTGTATACTCCAAGCAGTACAATCCAAACGAATTCAATGGTAGATATGCTATCCTTATTGGGAATAATGATAACACCAGCGATTCTGGTGGTCGGGTGGCTGCAGTAATGGATGTTTTAAATACCACATGGTATTTGAAAAGTGTAGGCTGGTTTGATTGTGACATAAGTCTTCTTTATTATAAGACACAATACACACCACAATTTCTCTATGGACTTGATCCAAGAGATAATGATCCGACCCATGACAACGTCTTAAATGCAATATATGAACTGCAGAACAAATCTACAACAGTGGACACGGTGTTCATTATGTATGTGGGACATGGAATAATGAATGATCAAACGAGAAGTCAGACAAACTTGGCACCTGATATGGATAATGATGAGTATTTCCCAGACTGGGATAGAGACCAGAACTCTTGGGATGTTCGGTATGATGAGGGTTTCGCATTGAGAGATGCTCTAAATGGTGATTATAATATAATAACTGACGATACATATGCCAACGAAACTCTAAAGATCACCTGCAGACAGTTTATACATTTTATAGAGTCGTGCAACTCTGGAGGTTTCTTTAGGGACCTAAGGTTGGGATATGAAACAACCAATCCCAAACCTTGGAATAACTATGTTATAATTACCCCTTGTCATGAAAATGATGATGCATTCATAATCCCCCCAATATCTTCAACTAACGGATGGAAATCATTTTTTGTAGACAGCATAGTGAATATGGCGTTAAGAGGGGTCCTCATTGAAGACCAATACGATAACAATTACAGACTTAGCTATGGTCGTGTTGACTGGAATCCAGATGAGGACTGCACTTACAATAATTTAGCTTATATGGAGACAGATGCAGATGTGCAGAACGACCCCCATACAAAGGCAGACGCCCCATCCAACTGGCAGAGAAATCATTATACGGAAACAGGATATCAACCTAATGATGAGGATAACGGTCAGGACTTTCTAGATCCTACACCACCAACCCGCTGGAAATATGGTGAGAGAGATTACTGCGTTAAGTATGTCTCAGTGGTTGACTACGATGTGTCAGATAAGAATGGGATAGTGGACCTCGAAGAAGCATTCTATTTTGCCGCCCATAATGAATTCTTGGGCTTTGCAACTTCCAATCCGGAATTAATGATAAACCGAGGGATTGTAACCCACGAGGGTGACGACCCATTAATTTATGACTCTTCTCCAAATCCGGAGAACAAAGTGTACTTCTAAAATTGCCTCATTCCTCAATACCCTCCCTCTTACCTTTACGCCTGTGGAATACGTAAACCACAACTACCATCAGTACTAACAATATGGCCGAGGTTACAATAATTCCTGTAGATATGTTGCTCACAGCCGTAATTCTCTCTTCCGTCATGTTAACATTACCTGCTTCATCCACTGCAAAAACACGATATCTAACCTCACCGCTCACCTCCACCTCACCTCTGTAAAGACCCAAAGTACCCACCACCTTCCCCAACGATACATTCTTCACCTCTCCTCCCTCCTCCCTTACAAGAACCCATATCATTAGTTCGCCTACTCTATTGTCCCTTGCCTCCACTTCAAACTTCAACCTGCCTTTACTTCCCCACACCTTAACCTTAACAATCTCAGGCGGTGTACCATCCTCAACCTCTATACTCTCCACCCTCTCTCCCCTGTTCCCACCCACATCATACACCTCCA
>JAOZNG010000041.1 GCA_029933895.1 archaeon | reverse complement strand
AATGTGTTAGTTGCTGCAGCGGGTATTGCTCGGAGAGGGGGATTAATGCCTACCTGAGTTCTCTAGAGTCTCCGCCGGATTATGCCACAATAAACAATGTCACAGCCAGATGCGAGCAATCATGCAGAAGCGCGTGCACGCAAAACAGTAACATATATGCGATTATTGAGTTGATAAGAAACTCAGTCATTGTGATAGCTGCGGTAATCCTTGTATTCTGCGGCTTAAAGTTCATCCTGTCCACAAGCCCTTATTCAAGAGATGAGGCGAAGAAATGCATCATAATGGCAGTCCTAGCCCTATTAATTCTCGGGTTAGCCCTCCCAGGCGTTGATTTGTTCTATAAGCCAACCGAGGAGAAGCCTGAAATAAACCCATACATCGATGTGCTGAAGGCAGAGCGTTCCGTGAATAATTTTCTCGGGACATCTGTTACAATATACCTGAAATACAGGAGCGGATGGCTTCCAGAGGGTGGTGAATTACATGACGTACGGCTGAATATCACATGCTTGGATGTGGGAGGTATTGATCTTCCCTGGAAGACCTGCAAGACAAGTGATAAAGTGTATATAGGAAACATGGGTGCCGGTGAAATAAAAGAATATCCAAAAGCTGACTTCTGTCCAGGATGCCTTAATTTCAGGGCGAATTTCTCGTCAAAGAATGGTTCATGGATCTATGACTTTATCTGCGATAAAGGCAGCTCCAGGAAGTGCCACATAGTCAGGATGCGTGTTAGCGGGCCCGGCGGCGGCGAGGGGCCTATACCCCCACCTCCACCCCCACCCGACTGCAGCACCTACACAAGCAGGGAGGAGTGTGAGGCCGGAGGATTATGCTGGTGGGATGGTAACCCGATCGGTGCAGGAGAATGCAAGTCCTGCACGTTGATTAACAGCTGCGTTGACTACCCCGTCAGGGGACTTGATGTAGAACCAAACGATGAATGGATGTATGAAGGCGGAGTATGTCCACTGTGCATGAGGAACCCCTGCAAAATCAACGATAAATGCACGCTGGGCACAGACTGGCCTATCTTCCACACTATTACAGAATGTCCATCCTGCACTGGGTACTGGTATTGGCGATATACTCCCTACAAGTGTTTCAGCTGCGATGACATCGAGAAATGCTGCCCGGATCTCTTTAACGGAGTTGATGAGTGCTCTGATTACGAGATACCGTCTTCATGCCAGTGCGATACCTGTCTGTCAGATAACTGCTGGACCGGGGACCATGTTGACATCAGGGTTACGCCAAAAGAAGGTACACCTGTGCAGGAAGGTAGTTTGTTGACTATTACGTGCGCGGACCTGACTGTTACAGGTGAATTTGTTGCTGTTGATGATAGAACAGCAATTTTTAGGATAACAAGAGAGGATCTTGAAAAGCTTGAAGATAAGGGGTGCAGGGTAAATGTATTATGAGGAGATAAAGAAGTCGGTCACTGGAGGTGTAGATGACCCAGGCGAGCGATACAGGAGGGAGAAAAGGAGAAACCGGATGCTGAGGGTTACCCTGGTAATCGGGTTTGTTACTTTAGCCGTTTTGGTTTATCTCCTATGGAAGCCGGGTGACGGGGGGCATGAATTGAATGCAGGTAGTAATATGTCTAGGGGGGAGTATCCTCGTCCGAATAACAGAACCTTCCTGGTTCATGGAAGCACAAGAGGGGATTACAGTAATACCTCCTTCGTGGACGGGCTAAGAAAAGCCCTTGGAGGCTATGGAGTCTATCTTTTGGAGACGGGGCTTGACACAGATGAATGCTATCTATTGGGTGTTTCATGGGATAATGATAGTGATTACGTGAACGTGAAGAAATTAACTGCATATGATGGCGGCTGCGCATCGATGTCGGATTTACTGGATGAAACCAAGATAGAGACTGAGTCCCTTGTTAATATACGCTGTCCGTCTGGGAGATGCTGCTTCTGTGGCAGTAAACGGGTTGAGTTAGAGACCTTCGGTGTTGGATACACGGGTATGAATAAGTCTTCTATGGTTTTGGAGGTTGAGGTGATGGAGGATGTTTAGGTTGGAGTGGTATGTGGGGAGGGTTTATGTGTTGATATCCCTTTATTTATTGCTTTCTTTGCCTGTGGCGTTCGCCTATGATGTGGCGAATTTCAGGTGTGAGGAGTATAAGGCGTCTGGGGTGCTGGCTAAGGCTTCTATTGTGGAGTATTGCACTGGGCCGTCTAGTATTCTGGAGGGGACTGAGGGTCACAAGATGTTCTTCCTCTATGCTTCTCTGGGTAGCAAGACAGAGATTGTTTTAGAGTATGATGTTGATGGCGGCAGCGGCAGCTGTGGCTCCTATGTCAGCCTGCAGAAGGAGGGGGGTATGCAGCTTGAGCCAGATAAGATAACTATTTCCGGCGCTGGAACCTTTGCCTTGATATGTGATGGGGGCTTTCTTAGCGTGCGACCCACTGATGATACCCAGGTGCTGCCGCACGGTGACTGTGATATTCTTATTAAGGACAGGTTTGATATGGAGACGGCTATAGATTACCTCGCTCATTTAGAGGGGAACAAGCCTATTGAGAAGGACCTGGATGAGATAGAGAAGAGCATCGAATACCTGAGGCTTATTATATTAGCTATTGCTGGGGTGACCGCCGGGTTCGCGGTTATGTGCGATATCCCTGGAGCCCCCGGATCAGGTGATGCTCCGCCTGAGGCAGGGATATGCCAGACCTGCGGAGGAAAGGTAGAGTATCCA
The DNA here is from genome assembly GCA_029933895.1 of archaeon. Classification (GTDB taxonomy): domain Archaea; phylum Altiarchaeota; class Altiarchaeia; order IMC4; family QMZM01; genus EX4484-2. Next base: position 6,702 of record JAOZNG010000041.1, on the reverse strand, counting down.
TCATTCCGGATTGTTCAGGCAACACCCGAGGAGGTGGAGGAATACAACCTTGGCTATGATAAGGATACACCTAAATGGAGGCACCTGATAGAGATAAAGGAGGGGGAGTTTGCAGGAGAAAGATTCATTTTAACTGAAACTTTCCTTCCCTCTCTGATGTATGACTTCTTCATTCGATATGAACTCAGCAGGACCGGGGGGGATATAGTCATCGGGACCACATCAGCTGGCATCACAGGTGATGTGGCTTCACCAGAATATATAAGCATTATTCCTGATTATCGAGGCAAGGGTCTGGCGAAGGTATTAGATGATGCAATATTCTCAAGGATTCTATTTCTGGGTGCGCAGGAGATTAAGATAGATGATGTGATGGGCATCGGCAATACACGGGAGGAAAGAGCTAACCCTTTCATTGCGAAATCTCTTAAAAACCTGAGGTTTGGGCCTGTGATGGATATGGAGGATCTTCTGAATGGACTTAATCCGGTGCCTGTGATAGAGGATGATATATTCCTGACCCAATATGGTTACTATTGTGTTGAATTAAGGTTTGGTTTTACATCTTATTATCTGTTTCTTGAGGATGAGTCAGGCAGGTTTATTGAGGGAAATGATTATTATATGGAGAACCTGATTTATCCCTCACCAGAGGAGGTCAAGAATTTCTTGATTGGAGAGGAGCAGGCAGGAAGAACTCTGTGGGGGAAAATGCCATACGAAGCGAAGGATATACCCTACCTTAAGACAAACATCCTGGACAAAACCGTGGCTGAACCATGTGTCTGCTCCTCCCCATCCGGTACCAAGAAAGCCTATTATCCCGCTGGGGGTGGTGATGTCAGCATCTTCAGGAAATTCCCTGAACTCGACACGGTCGTTATAGCAGATACGGGAGGGGATATCCTTAAGGTAGAGACCATGGTACATGGTAGCGCATCACTTAACCGAATGAGCATCAGTAACGTGCAGGTAACCGAGGTCGGCTCAGGTAAGTGGGAGATAACCTTCAATTATGAAGGGAGAGCGAGGAAAATCATCTACTACAGCAGGGATGCGAACACCTTCTTCCCTCCTGAACTGGGAAGCGGCTACGACGTGTACTACGAGAAGCTTTTCAGGGGTACTCCTGAGTCGCAGGTTTTATATGATATGACGCCTGAAACAAAGCTTGGGGTTATCAAGAATCTGAAGGTTGGCGGCCGGTATGCGGTATTCAGCCGATGGGATTACATGACACACAAGCATGAGCTTGCACCATCCCTCCTCGGGTTGGAGGAGGTTTCGAGAACGGAATACAGCGACGGCTGGCTGGGCCATGCATGCGAAAAGGTTAAGGAAATCCCAGATGAGCTGTTGCTGAAAATCCTTGAAAATATTTATCCGCACGCTGAGAGAGCGTACAGGGCAAGGAATGGTCTGGCAAGTGCTTCACCAAGCGTTGAAGAGAACGTGAATATCTTTGAGGGCGCGCTTGAAGCAATCAGAGACAAGCTTGGGGATTTCACTGATGAGCAGAAAAAGTTTATCGTGGATTCCCTTGAGACTGACATAATAAAAAACTGTCCGCTACCTAAGGAAATGCCTGCGCTTATCCCGGAGGAAGTTGATCGTCTCCTCCTGGAGACCGTGAATAAATTCTGTGAATTCCAGGAGAGGGCTGCGGTGCCGGGTGTTACGCCGATATGCACTGGAGGGGGTTGCTACAGGACCTCGGAGCCTCTCACAAAAGAAAGCCTTGATGTGGTAATCAACGGGGAATTAAGAGGTAATCTCGTCGAGGTAACAGAGGGTATCGTGAACGACATACTGGAGGAACTCAGGGCGGAGGATCCAAACTTCAAGGGAGAGTTTGCTATAGTATACGGCGGGAGTTCCTCCTACGGGTACACCCTGGACGGGGAGAAGGCATCAATAAACTTCAATAGCGTCGTCAAAGACCTTGACTATCTTGTTATCCTTTCAGAGGATTTGCCGAGGAATAAACGGGGTGATATCCAGAATATGGTGACAAGCAGATTATTTGATCTTAGAAACACGTTGTTTGATGGGAGAGATATCTATCCTGATAACGTGATGTTTGACGGCACATTCAGGGAGATTGTTGAGAGGCTGGATGCACGTAATCGTATACTCATGACCAAAAACATTTTCATCGGTCCATCTGCTTTACTGGCGGATATACGGGAGCAGTTCCCGGAACTGAAGATCACGCCGGATGTTATGGGGACAGGGCTGGGGAAGATCATTGACGGATCGCTTGGAGCTGAATTTTATGCGAAACAGGGAGACTACGGTAAGGCATGTAAGAGGCTGGCTCAAGCAGCTAACGTGATGAACGATAAGGAGTTGACGTCAGAGATAATCACGGAATACATAAATCACCCGGCTGACATGAAAGGCACCTACGACCATTATCTACCACTGATTAGGGATAAAATCAAGGAATTTGTTTCACTGCTTGAGGTACAACACAAGATAAAGGCCATAAATCGTCGCGTGGAATACTATAGAAGAATCAACAAAGAGATTATCGGAGAGCTTAAGAAACAGTATTATCTTGATGGGGTGGATGTGCATCTGCTTGTTGACTTGGATGATAAACTAAAGGACATGTTGCGTGAGTTAGAAGACGACACTATCCTGATCGACCCGGAGGATAAAGCTAAGGTCAGGTCGATAATAGAGGCTACAAGAGATTATATCCGGGAGTTGAGAATGGCTCCAGAGATCATCGACTACATGGGCTTGCCGGCTGAGGAGGTTGCGAGAAACAGGATAACTCATTTCAACGAACTACTTGAAGAGTTTAACAGAGTATATTATGATGATTACATTGAGGTATTGTCTGAGGGGGGGGAGATAGCGGAAAAATACAAGGAACTTGTTGATGCCGGCAAGCTGGAGCCAACCCAAGAAATAGTGGAGTCAGAGGAGAGCTGGGTTGAGGCAATAGAGAAGAACATGGAGATCGCGGACAAGCTGGACAAACAGCATGACAGCGAGTACTCAGGGTATGGGCGCAAGGTGAGGGGCGAGGCAATTAAAAAACTGAGGGATATCGGGCGGAGTAAATACGCCAGATACGGTTCAATAGCCGGGCTTGTGTTGAGCGTGCTCTCTATGGAGGCAGGGAAGAGGCTTAATGCAGCGGGATACGATAACAAAGACGTCTACCTTACGAAGATAGGATACTGGATGGCCATGGGTGGTTCTGTGGTGACTATAGCATTTTTGGTAATGTTCGCTCTAGCAGCATTGGCGGCGATTGTCACCTTTAATCTTAATACGTTGATTGATATCGCAGTAGGGGCTATTGTATGTTTTATTGGAATAGAGTTGTTAATGTCCACTGTAGACTATCTCGTATGCGAGATGGGGTGGAGCAAGAAGGTGGGGATAGGCACCTACTCCGTCTACGAGCTTCTGTGCACAGCCCCACTCATCCATGTGAAACTCAACGACGCCTCAGGGAACACAATATGCGATTACACGGACAGGTGGAGCGGCCAGAGAGAGATAGCCTGCCCCTAAAAAAGGCAGGAATAGGGTGATGGAACCACAGAGGCGGGTTTGCCTTTGGCGGAAGAAGAGAAAGATGAAAAAGCTGGGATATAAATTGATGAAGATAATATTAATATCTCTTGTATCGATCGCGGTCTTCTCAATGATTTGCGTATGGGTTGAAAGTGCAGAGAGCACAGTAAGTAAGTGGGATATACTCGAGATTACGTTGACGTCAGAGCAGTCTTACTCCAATCCTTATACGGATGTGGGGATTTCAGCTGTTTTTTCTGGGCCTGGCGGGATACAAAAAACAGTTAAAGGTTTCTGGGATGGTGGAAGAACATTCAAGGTCAGATTTTCGCCCACAGTTACAGGTACCTGGACATATTCAATTACTTCTTCCCCATCTGATTCTGGGTTAACGAGGAGTGGTTCAATAAATGTTGTTTATAACTCCCAAGGTAATCATGGGTTTGTCCGGCAGGATCCGAATTATCCCTACAGCTTCAGGTATGATGACGGGACTCATTATTTTATGTTCGGCAACACCTATTATTCAATAGTCCTTAACGGGTTAGCAGGAGAGAATTGGAAAGCAGCTATTGATGGGAGTAAAAGCTATGGCATAAACAAAATACGGATGTTAATCTATCCCTGGTGTGCTACAACATATCCTGACTCTGAGCCATTTACTGATTCCGGTCATAACCATCTGAATCTCCCTCATTGGCAGAAACTCGATGAGATCATCCAGTACATAGAGTCGAAAGGTATGGTTGCAGATATTATCATTTTTGCTGATGATCCCCGCCACTATACTGGTGATATAAATAAAGAAAAGAGGTATGTACGATATGCCTTATCAAGGTTTGCTGCGTATCATAATGTTATCTGGTGCCTTTGCAATGAATGGGAATATGCTAGGGATGTGTCAGGAGGATATGCTAACAAGAATTTTTGGAATACAATAGGAGGACTTGTCAAAAGTGAAGACCCATGGATGAATGAAGGGAACGCGTTCCGTCCACTGTCCATCCACCAGCAAACACGACATGATTTCGAATTCTTTGGGTCAGACTGGCCGGTCCATGCGATAATCCAGGATGGGGTGCGCAATAAGTTGCCTGGGTTTGTCAATGGCGATGAATGGGGTAACTACGGTATTACCTACAACCAGGGCCACAATATGCCGGTTGTCAATGACGAGTATGGATACATATGCGAGCCTGACACAACCAGAGGGGCGCCTTCTTCTCCTTTATCGCAGACAAAGCACCGAAATGCAATATGGGGTATTACGACAGCGGGCGGATATGGTTCAGTAGGAGATGCTCATGCAGCAGATGGGAGTATAGCAAGTGGAGAGAGTGAGTGCTATAGAGCGTGCTGGCATAATGGTGACTGGTATGATGCTAGACCAGAATATAGGGATATAAAACGTCTTATAGATTTTTGGACAAAAAAAGGGATAAAATATTGGGAGATGTCCAGTAGAAATGATTTGATTAGATCAGGAGATCGTGTTTATGTTTTAGCTAATCTAGGAAGAGAATATGTGGCTTATGATGCCAACGGCGGTTCATTTGAAATTGATTTGGCGGCTGGGACATACAGCTATGAATGGTTTAATCCCTCCTCAGGTGCTGTTTCAGAGACTGGCATGTTAACGTCAGGTGGGGGCAGTGAATCCTTCACGGCCCCGTTTGGTGGCGACGCGGTTCTTTACCTTTTATCTACCACTGAAGAAACATGTTCAGACACGGACGGGGGGGAAGATTATCAGGTGAAGGGCACGCTCAAGGATAAAGACGGGATGGAGTACACAGACTATTGTATTGATGGAGTCCGCCTGAGGGAATACTACTGTAACGATGACGGAACATCAGGCTACATAGACCATGAATGCCCGGACGTGTGCGTGGACGGCGCCTGCACTAGCAGAGACGAGGTGGTAACCCTCACCCTCAGATTCGGTGGGTATACCGACCCAGTCAACAGCGTAACCGTCAACCCCCCGGGCAAGACATACGATAGGGAAACAGAAATATCTTTTACTAAGGACACACCAGTAACATTGACCGCTAACGGGGGTTTAGGCTACGGATTCCATCACTGGGAGGGTGACATCACTGGCACAGACGCTACCGCCACCGTAACCATGGACTCAGATAAGGAGGTGACTGCTTTCTTCGATCTAGTACCAACCCACACCCTCACAGTAAACAGCAACCCGACGGAGGGAGGTGAGGTAGAACTCGACCCCTCAGGAGGGGAATATAATGATGAGACACGAGTGAAGTTAACAGCTACCGCCAATGAAGGCTACATCTTTGACTTCTGGGAAGGTGATGTTGAAGACATGACCAATCCAGTCACCTACATAACCATGGACGAAGACCAGATAGTGAATCTTTTTTTCAAGAAGTTAATACCTGATGATAGTGGCGAGGACGATGGTGGTGACTGGGGCGGTGACTACGTTAGGGTGGTACACTGCACCTGCACCTGCAACACAAAGGAGGGTTCTGTTGAGATCGATGAGGTTAGCATAAGCGAGGAGAACTGCCTCATGAAGTGTGCCGGCGTCTGCGGGGGACTGGCATCCTGCGGGCTGATAGATAAAGACTGCAATAAATGCTGTGACACCTTCTGCAAGTCAGAGGAAAACAGCTTCAGCGGAAACGAGGACGCAGTAGAACGGTGCAGGCAGGTCTGCGAAAGCAAGTGCAGGTTCAACTTCGGCGTAGTCGATTTATACGAGGCTATAAAGCTTGCATCCATCATACTAGCTGCGTTGATTTTCGCCGTATGCGGCATCAGGTTCATTCTGGCGGATGATGTGGAAACCAAAGAGAAATCGAAGAGATGTCTGATTTACGTGACAGCGGGATTGATTATCATAGGAATAGCAATCGAACTGGTTGACCTAATCTGGGAGCCTGTGGTTGATGGCGGCGGACCTACACCCCCACCCCCACCCCCACCTCAACCTGACTGCAACACCTACGTAAGCAGGGGGGAGTGTGAAGCTGAAGGCCTGTGCTGGTGGGATGATGTTGAGGAGACGTGTAAAGACTGTCTCGCGGAGGGAACCAGGATAGATGGATGTAGTGATTACCCTGCAATCCTGGACCTGATTAATCCAGGAGGTATCTGCCCGGTCTGTATAAGAAACCCCTGCAGTAATGTTGACGT
>JAOZNG010000040.1:3015-9453 GCA_029933895.1 archaeon | reverse complement strand
GACGGACCCCACCCAGAGAAGCCGGTTGTTGGTAGCCTGATAAGCTTTGCTGTGCCCCCAGGCGTGGGTGTGAAGGTAGCAGACCACACTGGCAGGATAATCAAAACTGCTTCTACCAGCATAACAGGGGGAGTTAATTTCACACTAAACAAGGCAGGTAACTACACCGTGGTTATTGGAGAGATAAGCACAGAATACTGGGGGACGAATGTAAGCTTCAGCGTGTACGATAAACTCACTCCGGCAATAGAGGTTTCCCCGGACAAGGTGGTGGTTAACTCACCTGTTAGGTTACATGTTTCGGTACCAGGACAGCCTTTTGACCCCATTGGGGGATTGGAGGTGGAGGTGACGAAACCGACGGGGGAGAAAAGCACATACATAGCAGACGATAAGGGTTTTGTGGAATTCACCCCTCTTGTGGTTGGGGAGTATATTGTGAAGATTGAACGAGAGGACCTGAGGACTGTAACCAAAAGCATCAATGCCTTAAACTCCTTTAACGTGGAGTTGGTGGGACATGATTTCATGGTAAATAAAAAAATTGATGTTATAGTGAAAGACCAGAGTAATGTTTTGGTGAGTGACGTAAGTGTTACGGTTAAGGGAACCGGAGTCAGTGGTTTAACAAACAGCAATGGCGGGTTTTCTTTCAATATCACCACCAGAGGGGAATACACGTTGAGCGTGACCAAAGAAGGCTTCTGGCCTTCAGAGGAGAGATTTAATGTCACAGGGTATCTCTTCATTAATCTGAGCAGGGATGAGATTGAAATAGGGGACAGTGTTGAGATACACACATACGACGTGGATGGAGTTGAAGTAGACGCAGGATTAACATCCATGACTCCGGATAAAAGAACAGTAGAGATATCAGGAGGCCTATACACTCCCAGGGAGGTGGGTGATTACACCATAAAAGCATCCAAGAGAATGTACAGGGATGTTCAATCGAAGCTTGTTGTTTACCCGCATGATATTGAAATAGATAGCAACGTAAGCGATAACACCCTGACTATCAGGGTTGAAAGCAGGAATAAACCGGTAGATGGGATGTCTGTTTTAGTAGAAACATCCGATGAGGCAATAAATCTGGTAACAGACTCAGAGGGCAAAGCAGAGTATAGATTCAAGGAAGAGGGTGTGATTACCGTGAACGCAAACCTGGTTGATAGCATAAGGAACTACAGGACAAAAAGTGTGAGCTTTAGAATCTACAGGGAATACGACTACATAATTCTTGTAGAAGTTATAGGCGTGATCGTGGCCATGACAATAGCCTCCATAATACTTGTGAACAAAAGCAGCCAGATGATTTCTGAGAAAAAAAGAGGGGAGGAGAATACCCTGGAAAGAGAGAAAAGCAAAAGCCGACTTTCGAAGGTTTAGGGATAACTTTTTTATATCACTCATCAATAAGTTAACATGAATCCTAAATTAGCTCTTGCTGTTTTTTATTCGATTATTTTATTGAACACTGTCCATGCAGAGCAGGTGGATATTGAGGGAATTATCGTGGGACTATCCAAGGACGCTAACAATAGCGTATCATCCCTTACCATAAAGCCAGGGGAGGAGTTCAACGTGCATACCACCCTGAAGAACCCTGACAGGGATGGCGACAGTGTCAAAGTCTACCTCAGGATATACATTAATGACATCATAGTATATGACAGGGCTAGATACATAAACACAAATGAACTGGAAGACTACGAGCTTGTTGTCTCCTCAGACAGGTTTCTCAGCGTATGGAAGGAAACATTCATGGGATATGAATGCAAAACCAGTGAAGTGAAGGTTGAGGCCTATGGAGATGTACCCAATAACGTGAACACAGCAGAACTAGAGATTGATGGTATTAAATGGTTTGATGAAGCCAGGGTTATTCCACCAGACCCGGGGAAAAACGACCTCATATTCGTTTACGTCGAGGACTGGTTGAATGAAAGCGATATTAATGACTTGAAGAATGGGGCTGAACCACTGGAGGACGCCTATGTCAGGGTTATTAATCTAGGAGAGAACCAGGAGTGGGATAAAAGCGATGACTTCGACGACTTCAGAACAGACAATGAAGGTTTTGTTAAGTTAACCATATCCAGGCAGAGGGAGTTTCAGGCAGACCCCTACGGAAAATATCTTGTATTGATTCTGGAGAAGAAGTCGGGCAACGACTACGGGGAATACTGTAGATTCGAGCACAGCTTCACCATAGGACACTACATAAACATAAGCATTGAGCCAGAGAATCCGAAGGAGGGTGACCCTATTAAGGTGAAAATTTTTGATGATGAGAACGTTAGCGTGCCTTTCGTCGTTTTAACCGTCAGCGGACCTCAAGGGCTGGTGTTGCAGACAACAACAGACGAAAACGGTGAGGCAACATTAACCATAAACGGCAGCGGCATACACAGCATAAACGCTTTAAGAGAGGGTTGTGAGGAATGCATTAACTCCGTATCCATGTGGTTTGAAGTCCTGGCTAAAGGTAAACTGCAACTGGACATCAGCCCGAAAAACGTGGAGTTAGGGGATAACGTGGTTATGGTGGTCTCCAACGATAAAGGAGAGAAGATAAATAAGGCTGACGTAACCATAGTGCTCCCCAACGGCACATCAGTCAGGGAAGACAGCACCAACAGATACGGACTCTCAAGCTACATGCCAGAGGAACCGGGGGAATACAGGGTTATAGTTGAAAAACCCACCTACCGTAAAGCAACAGACAGTTTCAGAGCCTTTAATATCTTCAGGATAGATGTACCAGGGGAAATCCAGGCAGGTGAAGAACACAGGGTCACTGTTAGAAACCAGATGAATGAAGCAGTATCTGGAACGGAGGTTTCCATAGAGAAGCTTAACACATCTAAACTGAATTCAACCGTTGAAGACCTGTATAAAAACTTCCAGAACTACAGCACTCCACTGAATGAAACCAGCCCATACCATAATATCTCTCACACCGAAACAGACATGAACGGGTCATTCAATCTCCTGCTGGAGTGGGAGGGATTCTATAGACTTGGATTCAGTAAGAAGGACTACATAAACAAAACAGTGAAGGTAACAGCCGTTAATCAGTTAAGCCTGCAGCTTAGTTCCAATAAAAGCAGTATGGGGGAAAGCATCACAGTATCTGTATTCGACCAGGAGGGTAATCCACTGAATGCTTCGATAAAAATCAACGGTCCCCGAGACAGGGTTTACATAAAAGAGGGCAGCCTCTTTAAATACACTCCACCTATACCAGGAGAGTATGTTATAGAAGCCAGCAGGGAGGGCTATTCAAGAAATGAAAAAAACCTCAGTGTTTCCCCCTATCCAGTGGATTTAGATGCTGAGGTGGAGGGCAACTACCTCGTCATAAAAGCAGAAAGCAGGGGTGAGCCATTAACCAACACCAAGATTGAGATAATCACCCCAGACAACAAGAGAGTTGACACCTATACCGACGAGAAAGGCATAGTTAACCTTGATTTACCTGCTTTGAACAGGAAAGGAAATTTCACCCTCAGAGTGAACAGCAGAAACTATGAGAAAAAAGAGATTGTGAAGGAGATCACGATGTGGGGTGGTATTGATTTCATAGGGTTGATTCCCTGGTTTATGGGGGGAGTGTTTCTAGCCCTGATAAGCTTTCTGGGCTATAGATTCCATGAAAAAAAGGAAGCCAGGAAAAGAATGAAGAGGCTTAGAAGGATCAGACGTCGGCGGTAGACACAAGAGAGTGCCCTTATCATGGCTTTGGGACATAATCCACGCAGTCCCTACCTCCGTGGTGAGGATGTCCTCGAGATATTTCAGATAGCATGGTTTTTGAGGTTGTAGCCGCAGGCTCGTGTGAATGCTTCCTGTTTTCTTCTTTCCTTTATGCGTTTACGCAGGGGTTTGGGAAACCCTCGTTTGAACGGATCTTGGACACTATTTAAGGACTTGGGCTTTTGGATGCTAAAAGCTCGTTCTTTAGGTTGAATGCGTTTATGATCTGCATCTGCTTTCCAGATGCGAGGGACATCTCTTTTATCACTTCTGTTTTGTCCTTGGAGAAGGAGACGCTTACGACTTTAATCCTGTTTAACTGCTCCAATGCCTCTTCTACACTCATCTCAAGCTTTGCATTTTTGGGGTAATGATTCATGATTGATCTGATGAGGTGTGCCAGGTAGCAGATGAACACATGTCCTCTGATGGTTTCCTCTGTGTATCCATAGAATGATCTCAGGTAGATGAACGACTTAAGCACCTTGATGGCCTTCTCTTGAACTCCCCCCAGTAGAAGACCCATCATCAGCCTCCGCCGACAAAACAAGATCACTCCCAGATGATAAATGATTCAATATAAAATCCAACCATCCCCCATTATCAGAATCTAATTCCACATCCAACTCATCCCCAACAGTAACTCCATCAATATCAGCGGATAACCCACTTGAATTATCAACACGCAGAGACAAAACACCATCGCCTCCCACACCAATATCATCCACATCCACTCCACCATCCACCCTGGAACCAGAATCCAAGTCCACGTCCAAGTCGAAGTCCCTGCCGAAGACCAGATCACCTAGGTCTATGCCAGAGATACGGCCACCATCATCTATGTCGAAATAGAAGTCACCTGCGTCCCCCACACTGAAATTATGCACATCCACCGACGACATAACAGCCTCATCATCCACATCAACCTCCAGGTTAAAGTCGCCGCCAACCACCTCCTCACTGATCTCAACACTTCTGAAATCAGATAACTCCTCCTGAGCTTTTCTTTCAGGGGAAAACAAGCCCATGGATTCATCTGCCAAGGACCCTGTCCATGAAGGATTTCTTGATTCCCAGCGATTTCTCGATCTTATCCCTCAAACGAGACACTCTAGGAGCTCCAACAGACCTATCTAATTCAACACCCTCATCATCCAGAAACAACACGGTGGGGAGAGACTGGACACCATAACGTGAAGAGAGAAGCTTACCTCTCCTGCTTTTCACCCTGATCTTCTCGAAAGAAACACCATAGCTCACATAATCCGGAGCAACCTCCTTAACACTACGTATCGCCTTCGGGCAATGCGGGCACCTGGATGAAACAAAAACCAGAATCCTCATAGCATCTCGGTTCACTCACCCCCTCAGCTGTTTCTTGACGTAAGAGACCAGGCCGCCGGAATCCACAAGCTTCATTAAAAAAGAAGGCATGGAAGGAAATTCATATTCCACTCCTGTGGAGAGGTTCCTGACTCTCCCGTTCCTGAAATCCACCTCTATCCTGTCCCCGTCGCTAGCCTGCACGTCGCATTCAACAACAGGCAAGCCGATGTTTATCGAGTTACGATAGAAGATGCGGGCGAAGGATTTAGCGATAACGCATGATACCCCCGCGCCAATCAAAGCCCTCGGAGCATGCTCTCTGCTGCTGCCGCATCCGAAGTTCTCACCAGCCACAATAACATCACCCTTCCTAACATCAGAGGAAAAACCAGGGCGAACCCTCTCAAAGACATGCTCAGCCAGCACCTTCATATCGCCGGTAACCAGATACTCTGCCGGAATAATCTGGTCCGTGTCCACATCATCCCCAAAAAACCAAACCCTGCCCTCAACCCTATCAAACATTTCATCCCACCATCGACTCAAGCATAAACCAGATCCAGGGCTCAGCTCCTGCATCGTTCTCCACCATGGAATAAGCGACGGCAATCTTGCATAAATCAACCCATGAAGGTCTTGAAACAACACCACAACCCCCTAAGTCAACACCCGATAAGGCATTACATATCTTCATGTAATCCCTATCCTCTATCCCCTCACAGAGTGAAGCATCACCCAACCAATGAGATAACAAAACCAGACACCTATCCCTTGAACTCCTCATACCAGCTAGACCACATACAGAAGAATCACGCTCCTCTAAGCCCACAGCAGCCAGACAAAAACCCTGCATCCCCCAATCCTTCGACTCCAGGCACATGGAGACATCTGAATCCACCACTGCCTGACAGAAACGCACCCTGTCCCTGTTCCCCAGACCACTGCACAGACTCCCATCACCTGACCCCAGGGCATTCCAGACCAGACACCACTCTGAAACATCACTCAACGCTATATCAGAGCAGAGGACTTCATCACCTGAGGCCAGGGAATACCTCAAAACACATTCACCTCTAAGAAACAGGCTGGGGAGATTATGGCAGGCCTCAACACCTGAATTCAAGGCCACACAATACCTCATGTATTCCATGTTTTCTATGAAAGAACAGGCCTCCAGAGGAGCCCTGGATGCTATGGACAGGTAACACCAGCTCTCCCTCTCAGGTTTTGTTATACCAGAGCAGACAGCAAACGACTCATTGAAGACCTGTAAATCCATAGTTGAAGAGGTTGTTGCTGTTGAAGAGGTTGTTGCTGTTGAAGAGGTTGTTGCTGTTGAAGAGGTTGTTGCTG
>JAOZNG010000040.1:0-2915 GCA_029933895.1 archaeon | reverse complement strand
GAATCTTTTTCACATTAAATCACCAGGGTCTGTTATATGTCCAGTTAAGGCTGAGGCGGCGACAACAGCGAATACCATGCCAGGAACATTTATATATCCGATCTACTTAATTATCAATAAGAAAGAATAAATAATATGGGCAGGGGGATATTGGGGGACATAAAATCAGCGATTAAGAGGGGTAGGATAAACATAACAGATCACGCGGATGAGGAACTTGTGAAAGACGATATATGCAGTGATGGGCTGTACTCCTCAGCCCTGCACGGGAAGATTATCGAGGAATACAGAGACGATAAACCATTTCCAAGCTGCCTGATACACGGCAAAGATAAGATGGGTAGACATATCCATAGTGTATGGGCATATTCACGGGAATATGATATAGCAGTTGTTATAACAGCTTATATCCCTGACCCAGATAAATGGGTTAACTATGAGAAAAGAAAATGACCGAACTAATCCCAGTCTGCCCGTTATGCGGCGGAGGAGTTGTGAAACAGGAAACCGAGAAAATAATCAGGGTTGGGCAGGATGTTGTTATTCTGAAAGTCAAGGCAGGGGTCTGCCAGCACTGTGGAGAAAAAGTTTACACAAAAGAAACACATGAGAGAATCCAGGAGATCAGAAGGGAACTGAAGGAAAGGATTAATGAGTTGAAGCCAGTAGGACACACATACATTTATGGCGCAGGAATATGAATTTTTTTCCCTGATTAAATCTCTTTCGGAATCTTTTTCACATTAAATCACCAGGGTCTGTTATATGTCCAGTTAAGGCTGAGGCGGCGACAACAGCGGGGGAGGCTAGATACACCTCCGATTTAGGGTGTCCCATTCTTCCTATGAAGTTCCTGTTCGTGGAAGAGACACACACCTCGCCTTCAGCCAGAACACCCATGTAACCGCCGAGGCAGGCACCACATGTTGGGCCGGAAACAAAAGCATCTGCGTCCAGGAATACCTGAATCAATCCCTCCCTGAGAGCCTGCTCGTACACTCTCTTGGTTGATGGGACAATAATCAAACGCACGCTCTCCTGGATCTTCTTGTCCCTGAGTATTTCCGCAGCAACCCTGAGGTCCTCAATCCGTCCGTTGGTGCAGGAGCCCAGATAGGCCTGCTGTACCTCTATATCAGATAGCTCGGAGGCGGGGGCGGTATTCGAGGGAAGGAACGGCTTAGCCACCATCGGGACAAAAACAGAGGCATCATACTCAAAGACTTCGCTATAGATTGCGTCATCGTCAGCGTAGACCTCACCATAGGAACCGCGCACCCTATCCCTAAGGTAATCAAAGACCCTGTCATCTGGCGGGATAATACCCGCCTTCCCACCTGCCTCAATCGCCATGTTGGAGATGCTGATCCTGTCAGCCAATGAGATGCCCTCAATCGTTGAGCCATAAAACTCCATCGACTTATATAATGCTCCGGAGACGCCGATATCACCTATAATGTTCAGGATGATATCTTTGCCCATAACCCATCTGCTTAGAGTGCCCTCTACAATAAACTTCAGGCTTTCAGGCACCTTAAACCATAATCGCCCAGTGGCCATCACTGCTGCTGCCTCCGTGCTGCCTACGCCGGTAGCGAATGCACCAAGGGCACCGTAGCTGCAGGTATGGCTGTCTGCTCCAACAATCAACCTGCCTGGGGCCACAAAACCCTCCTCAATCATCAACTGATGGCAGACCCCACCCCTCCCAACCTCGAAATAGTTGTCTATGCCATGTTTTTCAGCGAACTCCCTCATGGACTTAGCCTGCTCAGCTGAGGGAACATCCTTGTTGGGAACGTAGTGGTCGGGAATCAATACAATCTTTTCGCGCAGGGGCTTTGTGTCAAACTCCTCGAAGACCTCGAAGGCGGGCATCCCTGTAACGTCGTTAACCATGACATAATCAACCTCTGCCTCAATAATCTCTCCAGGAGATACCTCTGATCTGTTAGCCTTGGCTGCCAGAATCTTCTCTGCAATAGAGGGCATTCTATGGATTAAATTATTGGATAATATGGAAATAAAACCTGTGATTTAAATCAAGGAACATAAATAGATAACATGTTCCGTGAACACGTTGTAGAGGAATCTGTTTTCACAGAAGAGGAGGAAGAGAAATTCTCAGATCTGGAGAAGAAATTCATCGAGAAATACTTCAATGTTCTGCCAACCACAACACCCTCGGAGAGAAGGGATATGGTAATACGCTTCATAATATCAGAGGATATACACATGGACGAAGAAGATGTGCTGAGGGCTGCCGACTACATATCAAGTTACGGAATACTTAAGCCTCTCTTTGAAGACGACGAAATAGAAGAAATACTCATACTAGACACCAACAAGCCTGTCTATGTGGTCCACAGGGAAAAAGGCAAGTGCTCCACCAACATACAATACAGGTACAAGGAGCAGATATTCAAGCTCATAGAGAAAATAAAGGTTTTCTCGGGTGAGCTAACAGAGAAACCCATAGTAGACACCACCCTGCCGGAGGGGGTCAGGGTGAACATCACACTACCTCCCGTATCCTTCAGGAGGCCTGTGATAACCATAAGAAAATTCCTCGAGAAACAGCCCACCATTGTGGATTTAATAAACAACGGCACCGTAACCGCGGAGGCAGCGGCATTTCTCTGGACGTGCATCGACGGCTTCAACATAGCACCACAGAACCTGATAATCTGTGGGGGCATTGGAAGCGGGAAAACAACGCTACTGAACGCTCTATTAATGTTCTCCAGGGAAACGGAGCGGATTATATCCATAGAAGACACCTTCGAGCTCAACCTCGACTACATAACAGACTGGGTTCGTATGAAGTCGACGGACGAGATACCCATGAAGGACCTGGTAAAGAACAGCCTACGGCAGAGGGGGGATAGGATTGTTGTGGGAGAAGTCAGGGGCGA
>JAOZNG010000205.1 GCA_029933895.1 archaeon | reverse complement strand
CAGGATACTCATAACTCCCGTTTAAAAAGGTCATGAATATGTCCTGATCTCCATCCTCATCATAATCCGCAAGCTCAACCTGATAACCCACTATCAAACGTACCGGGTCTCCTGTCGGGAAACCCTCAGATGAATTATACCACCTCCCAGTACCATCTGACGTCCACACAAAATATGCCCTAGCCTCATGCCTCCACGGCTCACATCCTCCATTGTTCCCCATCGTTGTAACAATGTCCACCCATCCATCATTATTTACATCTACTACCTCAATATCCTCGGCCCCGTAACCATATTGAGGAACATAGGGAGGCAAACCTTGCCTCCAAGAGAAGGATTCCTCAAGATATGACCCGTTCCGGTTGAGAAGCACCCATAATCCACTTTCCAAACTCCCCTTGCCACCAAAAAGAACAAAATCCAAATCACCATCCGCATCTAGGTCTCCAGGAGCAAATGACCAAGCTATATAGGGTGCTTGTTTACCTGTAACTATGCTGATGTTCCGTACAAAACTGCCATTGGGAGTGCCAGCCAACCAGTAAGTGCCGGTTAAAAGGTCCATAATTCCATTTAGCTCAAGGTCGGTTACAGCCAAATCGTATTCATAAAAGAAATGTCCGGGGAGTGAAATATTTTTCTCCAGTCGGAATCCCTCTGCTGAGAACTCATAAAGTTTGATGCTGCTGTTAGGAATGGGATAAGCCCCTGGGTCCTTTATAATAACTTCTGGATATCCATCCCTATCACTATCTATTACACCTGTGTCTCTTAGAATGTTTATTTGAGGAAGTCCCTCTCGAAATTCTGTAAAGTTTGTATGGTTATTAGTCAAAAGAAAATCAGATCTTTCCATATCTGATCGTCCCTTATTTCCTAAAGAGCTCACATAATGTCCTTTGGGTGTACTAAAGAAAGATACTGAAAATAAAAAAAGAAGGAGAAGGGCTTGATAGCGTTTCCATGCATCTCTTTTTTTCATTTGCACCCCCCAGCTTTTTAAACCCTCCTCCATTTCAATTTTTCGGGCACATGTGTCTCAGGAGTGTTCCTTTAATAATACCCTGGATGATAGGGGTCACCCGGCCTATATCTGCTGTAAACTATCTGCCTTATTTGTGTGAGGTTCTCAAACACAAGATGACCACAAGTCCTGGGAGGGTTGAGCAGATACAACGTCTCCGCTGCTATGTCCGGATAACTCTGCTGGGCTCCAGGATAATTTATCTCTTGAGGGTTGAACTCACGATATAACCATGTATTGCTGCTACGGTCATAGACACTGTAGTAAACCTCGTTATTCGACTCTGACGAATCTGTAAAACACACCGAGGCAATGTATATACGGGTGCTATCCACATCTATCGCTGGACCCCATGTGGATAGATCCACCGCAGGGTATCCAAGAAGCGTCACACGAAAAGCCGAACCCCAACTGTTCCCATAGTCTGTTGACTTTCTCATGAATACCTCTCCAGCAGTCTGGCTCTCCTCTGGCTCCTGCCATACCACGTCTACCTCATTAAAAGAAGCAGAGACGTCAGGTTCACTCGCTGTCCCTGTATCAATAATATCCTGCACTGGCCCCATGGTAGGTGCGTTCCCCGGCACGGACATCCCTCCGACAAACTCTATCCATCCGCTCCTCTCCCATACCACATACCAGTGCTCCTGAACCGGACCACCTGGCTCCAACACCTCCGATGAACTCGCTATCGCAGGATGAATGGCGTCTATCCCATCACCATCGCTTGACAAAGAGTATATCTGGCTCCATGAGATGCTTATCATCGGATTGCTATTTGCGTTGTACGTTACATAGCCCTCTCTATACTTAATTCCCCATTCCACCCCCCCTACTGTATCATCAACATCTTCCTGCCAGGCAACATGTACCCACGAGTTATCTCCTGACTCTTCATCATCCTCATCACCAGCAGCCACCTTCGGATACTTCGCATCATTTCCATACCCGTTGTTACTTAATTGAACAACTCCGGTCCAATAATTTGGGTAATTGGTCGGGTCATATACAGGCCCAGGTCTGGCAGCCCTGTGCTTGACCGCCCAATATTGATTACCACTCACATCTCTCATCTTCTCCTGCCACACTATATGGATAACCCCCGCACCTTCGTTGGGTACTACTTTTACGTCTGGGAAATCCTGCTCATTCGCCCCCTCGCTAACCCAGTATGTTGGACCCCAGCTCTGACCCCCATCACTGCTACTTCTTATCGCTATGTTGTACGCCTCCCACTTCCAATTGTACATACTGAAAACAACATAGACATAGTTGTCTTTACCGTCTACCGCTGGATGCTTGGGGTCTCTCATCAACCCCTCACCACCGTTCCCAATAACCTGCGTACAGTCTGCGCTCACCAAAGGCACATCAGGTAACAGCATCAGCACCATCACAAGCACTG
>JAOZNG010000204.1 GCA_029933895.1 archaeon | reverse complement strand
TACAGCTGGGGGTTCTGAAGGGGTGTAAAGGAGACCACCCCCCGGCTGAGGAGAGTGTCTTTCATCTTCCCTAGCCTCTAAGTGGTGTTCCCGTGAAAAGGGGTTCTTTTGAGGCGTCGATAGAATCAGGATAACGGGCTGGGGGAAGGGGTGGGCCTTTGAACCAAACCAGTTTGAGAGAGATAAAAAGGGGTGAGAAAAAATGAAGAGAATAACCTGTTTGGTATTAATCGGGCTGGTGTTAGTGAACGGAACGATATTGTTGCTCAACTTTGCCGCGGAGGACACCAGTGCTGCGGGAATTGCAGAAAGCCCATGGCCATGCTTTCATGGAAACATAAGGAATACAGGGCTTAGCCAATATGATACAAGCAGTAATGATGGAATGCTCAAATGGAGTTATCAGACTGGGGATAAGATATTATCCTCGCCAGTTATTGGCATGGATGGAACAATATATTTCGGCTCGGCGGACACGTATCTTTATGCGTTATACCCCAACGGTACCCTCCGGTGGAGATATAAGACAGGAGGGACTGTCAGCTCATCCCCGGCTATAGATAGCGATGGAACAATATATTTCGGATCTTACGATGGGTATATATATGCCTTGTATCCCAATGGGACGCTGAAGTGGAGGTATAAAACGGATAATATGATAAGCTCCCCGCTATCAATCGACTTTGAAGGCACAATATACGCTGGCTCGGCGGACACGTATCTTTATGCGTTATACCCCAACGGTACCCTCCGGTGGAGATATAAGACAGGAGGGACTGTCAGCTCATCCCCGGCAATTGAAAGTGATGGAACGATATATTTCGGTTCCAAGGATAGTTATGTATATGCTTTAAATCTGGATGGTACCCTCAAATGGAAATATAAAACAGGAGATGGTGTGGAATCCTCTCCAGCGATAGATGGACGCGGCACAGTATATATTGGGTCGTCGGATTATCATGTATACGCTTTAAATCCGAATGGTACTCTTAAATGGAAATACCAAGCAGGGAATAAGGTGTTGTCTTCTCCTGCAATAGGCCCTGATGGAACAATATATGTGGGCTCGCAGGACACTTATCTTTACGCTTTAAATCCGGATGGTACTCTCAAATGGAAATACAAAGCAAGAATGAACATTATGCTATCCTCACCTGCAGTGGGAGCTGAGGGCACGGTATACATTGGGTCATTGGATACCCAAATATATGCTGTCAATCCTAATGGCACACTGAAATGGAAATATTCGACGGGGGACATGATAAGTAGTTCCTCACCGGCTATTGGTCCCGATGGAACGGTCTATATTGGTTCAGGGTCTGGAGCCCTTTTTGCATTAGGGCATGTAACTCTTCCCTCACCACCTCGAAACCTTCAGGCCACCACCGGAGATGGCTATGTGAATCTTAGCTGGGAGCCCCCTGAGGACGACGGCGGCTCCCCTATAACGGAATACAGGATATATAAAAGCAACAGTAGCGGTGATGAAGCATTCCTTGTGTCCGTAGGTAAAAAACTTTACTATAACGACACCAATGTCACCAATGGTCGGACATATTCTTATTTCGTTACTGCCGCAAACAGGCTCGGAGAAAGCCCTGCCTCAAACGAGGTCAGGGCAACGCCAATAACAGTTCCAACTGCTCCGGTTAATCTCCAGGCCATTTCTGGGGATGGTTATGTGAATCTTAGCTGGGATCCGCCAGAAGATGATGGTGGTTCTCCTGTAATCAAATATGTGATATATAGAGGTAATATCAGCGGGTATGAGGCCTATCTCGCCACCGTTAGTAATGTTCTTTGTTACACAGATACCTCCGTGATAAATGGCGAGACCTACTACTATTATGTGACGGCGGTAAACGATGCTGGGGAGGGACCAAACTCCACGGAGGTCAGCGCTACACCGCTTTCTGTGCCATCCGCCCCACGAAATTTACGAGCGACGTCTGGGGATGGTTATGTGAATCTTAGCTGGGATCCACCGGAGAATGACGGAGGTTCGCCTGTGACGGGTTATAGAATTTACAGAAGGACATCCAGTACTAATGAGACGCTTTTAGCCGTAGTGGAGGACGTATACTACTACAACGACACTACCGTCGTCAATGGCCAGAAGTATTACTATTCCGTCACTGCGGTAAATGATGTGGGTGAGGGTCCCTTTTCTACCAAGGCGAGCGCTACTCCCGAAGCTATGCCATCCGGCATGTCACAAAAAAAGAAACAGGGGAAAACCATTGGGGATTATTGGTGGGCTCTTCTTATCATCGTAGTGGTGATAATTGCAATCCTTGTCTTTGTCCTGAGGAAGAAAGCTGGGAGGCCTCCGAAAGAAAGCGAGGAAGAATAGTGGGAAGGGAATATTTGATTAGCCCCGGGGGGTGCACACCTGAGGGGCCCTTTCTTCCGGTGCCCTTGCTGAGGGAG
>JAOZNG010000203.1 GCA_029933895.1 archaeon | reverse complement strand
GACAGCGGCAAGTCAGGGATATATTATCTGAACAACACCGCCTCTGGGACATCGTTTACCCAGATGCGGATAAACGGCTCGTTCACGGCCAAATTCCTCGTCTCTGCGGATCTGGACGGGGACGGCAGGGATGAGGTCGTAGCGTCTCTTAATCAGTACTCCTCCAACGCAATATACCTCATCATGGTGGATTATAACGGAACGGCTTGGAACAGTTGGGTTATAGGAAAATCCTCCTCCTCGGACAGCAGCCATACCGTTTACGGGATCTATCCCGGGAGGGTTAACAACGATACCTGGCCTGATATTGTCCTCTACCAGACAAACAGCTACCAGTTCTACTGGTTTGAGAATCCTGCCAACACCTCCTTCTACAGCAACAGCTCAAACAAGGGCACCAACTGGACCAGACACCTCGCCTTCTCCCCCTCCTACGGGAGCCCCCAGAGGTTTGCGGTGGGCGACGTTGACAGCGACGGACTGGATGACATTGTGACCATGCTTACGGGCTACCGTGGCTCGATCTATTTCCACAAGAACCCCGGGAGTAGCGGTACATGGTCTAGGTATACAGTGACCTCGTATCTTTACTACGCATCAAATCTGGCAGTGGGGGACATAGACGATGACGGCTATGCCGATATAGTTGCCTCATACAATTACCGACCCAAGCGCCTTGTGTGGTTTGACTCTGGGGGAAGTCCCACCTCAGGTAGTTGGACCCAGAGGACTATAGACTCCGGCCTCAATAATCCCTCTGCATTCCACGTCCAAGATATGGATGGAGATGACGACGGCGACATCATTCTGCTGGAGGGAACAGACAGACAGGTTATTATGTACGAGAACTCCGGCAGCGGTGACGGGACTGAATGGAAGAGTAACTTTGTGGAGGTCGGGAGCATTAAGGATTACAGGGGGGCAAAAAGCGTTGATTTTGATGGAGATGGGGATCAGGACATTGTTGTGGCCGTGCACGGCACTGGCCTGGTGATGTGGCTGGAGAACGACGGAACCCCCTTCAGCGGAAGCTGGGAGAGCTACGTTATAAGCCCGGGGAGGTTGTCCGGTGCCACGGACGTGGACGTAGGCGATGTAGATAACGACGGGGATCTTGATGTGGTAGTAGCTCTCCGAGGGGAGGGTTCGGTGGTGCTCCTTGTTAATCCAGGGAACGAAAAAGAGACCTTTGATGCTTACTACATAGCAAAGAATGTGGTTACCGGCGCCTATGAACCATACGGCCTCGATAGGGTGATGTTCGCAGACCTGGATAAGGATGGTGATCTAGACGTTCTTTTCTCGGTTTATTACTACTACTCGGCAGGATTATATTGGCTTCAAAACAGCAACCCCTACAGCGAGAACTGGCTCAGATCTGCAATACATTCCGCAAGCTCCTACTACACCGGCTTTGATGTGGGTGACATAGACAAGGATGGGGATAATGATGTGGTCTTCCTCTACGGTGGCTATTCTGGAACAATAAGCTGGGCGGTGAATCCAAAGCCTGCAGGACAGCCTACGGGAAGCTGGGCGGTGAAGCCCATCGGAGGAGGCCTGTATTATCCTCAGGATGTTGAGCTTTACGATATAGATGGGGACGGGAACCTAGATGCGGTTGTCACGGACACCTACCGACACAGCATAAAATGGTTCCACTGTCCTCCTAACCCATTATTCGCAAGCAGCTGGAACGTCTACGTCCTGGGAACTGGCGTTACCTATCCCTGGAGGCTCAACGTGGCCGATGTTGGAGATGATGGATACCCAGACGTTGTTGTCACATCAAACTACCCCTGGAGCGGAACGTGGGCCTATTATGGAGTCAAATGGTTTGAGATGAACGACTCTCCCTTTACCAGATGGGAGAGACACACTCTTGATACCTCCACAGCAAATACCTGGGACACCATGTTTGTGGACCTCGACAACGACTCAACTCTGGACGTCTTCTTCACCTCCAGGAAGGACAACCTGGTAAGGCTCTGCAGGCTTAATCTAGTATACCCCGCCTCTCCCTATATAGACGTAGGCTCGGACAATCAGGTGGACTGGCAGTACCCCATCACGCTGAAGGGATGGACGCGTGTTGACCTGAGCCAGACTCTGAATCAGATTGTAAACTCTGCACCGACAGGGGGGACTGGCTCCAGCAGGGACTCCTATGGGAACCTGCTGTATACGATTCCCATAACCATAGGGACGTCCACCAAGGGCAAGTTTACCCTGGGCGATATAGACATAAGGTACAATCTTTCAGTGGCGATCGGAGAAGCGATGGACATAACGGATCTTGTTGAGAGGGTGATAACGAAGTACTCTTCTGGAAAGGTGAGGGTTTATATTGGAATCTATTCCAACACCCCTGGGGCGATCCACGTATCGGATTTACGAGTAGAATACAACACGGCGCCTGAGATAGAGAGGATTCCGGA
>JAOZNG010000202.1 GCA_029933895.1 archaeon | reverse complement strand
TGGTGAACAGGTCCTTGATGTCACTGTAGGAGTAGATCATGTAGTAGCCGTCTGGCTTCAAAACAAACAAGCGGCCCCCGTCCAGGTACACGGGCGGCTTGCTGCTGGCCGGAACCTGATAATCCTCTTCATCGGAGCCGCTGTCGTCGCCAGAATCGCTGTCCTCGGAGCCACCACCTGAACCACTGGAAGACGACTCCTCAAGCACCAGATAACCAACAGTATCATTAGCTAAAACATTACCATGAGAATCCACAACCAAAACACGCTCACCAAGCTTACTGCCAGCACGACTATAGCCCGTAATCAAGAAGAGCCCGTTAGGTAAATGAGTCCGAGACAGAGAACCCTCCAGGTCCCCGAAATAGTACTCGAACTTGGCTTCATCACTCAAGTACTGGATTGGGGTGCCCATCCAAGTCTCCAGAGGCCTGTCACTGCCAGCCGGCCTAGGACGCTCCTCAGCCGCACGATAAAAGTAATCCAGCTTATTCCTACCAGAAACCACCCTAACAGTAGTCTTCACCTCACCCCCGTCCGTGTTATCAATATCACCCGACACAACACCAGCAGCCGAAACACTTAAAACACCCCTCCCAATATCACCTTCATCATCACCCTCCAAATCAACCACCAAATCCCCACCAGAGATGATACCAGAACCCGATAAATTCCTGATATCCGAGTCATTACTGGAATCCAAACGCAAACTCAGAAACCGAGAAGCACTCAAGTCCTCCAAGGAAACACCCTTCACCCTGGAATCATAGTCTGCATACAACCTGAAAAACAACTCCGAAGCAGCGTTTACGTTGACTAAGGAAAGAAAACCCATGGAGGAGTTATCCAAGTAGGATCTGAAATAAAAATCCCTGCCCGAGCAGACATTCCCTAAAGAAACACTGCCGAATGACGAGGAGCCATCGCCTGAGACAATCAGCTTAATATCCTCCCGAGCCAACACATCCCTCACGCTAAGAGAAGACAAACTAGAGCCGGAGTCGGTTTCAACAGAAACATTCACTGAACCCAAGCACTCGATATCTTTAAGGGTGAATTCACTTAATCCACTGCCGGAACCAGACACTTTAAGCTTAATGGAGCCCTCAGACTTAACGTCCTCCAAAACCAGGGAAGACAAGGACTCACCAGGAGAAAACTCTCTAGTGAAAACCAGATCACCTCCAACGTTCACGTCCCGTATTACGAGCTCACCTATCCTCGCATCCCCCAAGTTAATGTCACCTAAAACACCTGAGTTCTCTATCACAACACGCTCAGCCTCCACACCATTAAGGTCAATAAACTGCAGCTGCTCCACATTCCGGATAACAACCTCCTCGGTCTTGACGCCATCCAGGTTCACGTAGTTAACGTTTCCGCCATCCACTATCACAGAGTCAGTTTCCATGAACTGGATGTCCAGGCCCCGGCTCCGGGACAGAATATCGGAGAGAGATTTTCTAATGCTCTCGGAGTTGCCGGATAAAGCAACATACAAGGCGGCTGCCGCAGAACCCATCAACAGGAAATCCAGCGGAGACAACGGCATACCAGGGGATGGAATTGGAATAGAATCCTGGGAGGCGTTAACTACATCACCGCCTGAGCCTGATAAGGGATTAACGGGTAGATATGTGCCAGTGACCTCGTTAACAAAAGAGCCGTTGGAGTTGTTGAAAAGCTGGAAGCGGTCCCAGATTGCATCAGGAGACAATACTCTGTTATAGAGGCGGACTTCGTCGATGCTGCCGTTGAAGAACTGCGTGTAGAACTCGTTACCTGAGCCCACAGCAAGAGGCTTGCCCACATCCGGGACAAACCCGGGAACAGTTGACTGCTTCACCAACACGCCATCAACGTATAATTTCAGGTTATCTACCGGTTCATTCGGGTTAAAGGAGCCCGCTAGATGCATCCATCTGCCCGTTTCAACTGCATAGCCGCCGGTTGTTCTCTCACTGCTGCCGTTTCCGACGCCGAAATACACCCGTTCACCCCTGAAGCCGAGATAGAAGCCTTTTCGGTTGCTGAAGCGGTCCACTACCCGGTGGTTGCCTGATGGCAGAGATGACGCATTAATCCAGGCCTCAAGTGTCATCCCCCTCTCCAAATCCAGACTGGGATGATCCTCCACCCTCACGTAGTCGTCGACGCCATCGAACTTTAGAGCATAGCCTGAGATGCCTGGGATCCAGGAGGGGCCGTCCAGTCGCCCGTCGTTCCCGTATAAGGAGGAGTCGCGGGCAATCAAACCCGAGCCATCATCCAGGTGAAGTAGTAGAACCTCCGAGTAGCGCTGGAAGCTGTAACGCACCCTCTCAGGGGAAACCACACCCCTGTAAAGCTTGACTTCATCCAGTCCCCCAACAAAGAAGCTGTCTCCGAAGCCCGCATAACCTATGAAGGCGTTGCTTCCCCTGGTGTTGGGCAGGCTCCAGGAATAGTTCT
>JAOZNG010000201.1 GCA_029933895.1 archaeon | reverse complement strand
GAAAAATAAGCCTCTATATTTTGCGGAAAATGCTATTTTAAAATTAGATCATGCCATACTTTCTGCTCTTTTGATGAAGCGTTGGAATTTTCCACAGTCTATTATTATTCCCTGCAGATTCCACCATATCCCTGAATCTGGAAAACAAGGAATCCCTGAATGTAATCTTCTTATTCCCGGTTAACTTAACCGTTGCGTTAGACCTGTAATCTATGGCAAAAACAGCAGATTCGCCCCTGAAGGAGTTAGCTATCTCCACAGTGGAATAGGAGAACGCCGTGGATTCCATCATCCACCCAGTTTATCTGGGGTAATGTAGGGCCCGTGTTTTTTACGAGCCTCTAGAAGACGCTGCCTCTGCTCCTCCAGCACCCTGAAAACCTTACCCGGGGTTGAGGGAATTTTTTCCCTGTAGATGTTCACTATACGGTCAATTTTGGAGAGGTTCTCTGACACCCGGATAGTGAACTGCTCAATGTAATCTTCTCTCAGGTAGTCTCTACCCAGCACCTCCCTGAACAGATTCCTTAAATCAACGTACCGGGGTATCCTGCCTGTTGGTGTCTCTATAGCCGCAGCCTCCCTGTGAGCCCTTAGCTCCATCCACCTGAGCCATACCTTCTTATCCTTCTTGTCGTTCAGGAATCTCCCCCTCTCATCCTTCAAAAAATAATTCACAGAGAATATGGGAGGTGGATTCTGCAGGCCTGAACCGAAGACTATGTTGTTTTTAATATACTCCCCCACGGGTATGGAGATAAAGTCCAGGTTGGACATGGGATTGAATTTCCTGATGCCCACCTCACCCAGTGTTGCTGCAGTAGTCTCGGACTCCAGCGAGGCGCCCATGGAAACAATGCCATGAAGCCAGTCAAAGGATTCCTGAACGGGCACTGAGGTGTCAGAATCCCTCCCCCCATAGATTATGCCACCAACCTTAACTCCCTCTGGGTTGTTGAGGTTTTCATCTCTGTTGCGGAGCAACTCTATCTTGAAGGTGAATCGGGAGTTCTTGTGGGATAGGGGGATTTCGTTACCGTCTCCATCGATTTTCCCCTCAAACCATTCCCCCGAGAAATTAAGGCCCTTCTTTGGGTGAACACCGTCCTTACCACTCCAGTAGGGCATGTTGTCCACACCCACTAAAACATTGGAGAAAATAATCTCCCCCTTATTGTTCAGTGTATCCCAGAGGATGGGTTCTTCCCTGGAGTTTATGTCGTTTATTATTCCGAAAACACCCCGCTCCGGGTTCACTGCCCTCACTTCTCCCTTGTTCTTGTGAAGGTAGACAAGGTCGTCTCCCACGATGCTTTCCCCGTCCATCATGGAGGTGGATGTTTTCCCGCAACCAGAGGGGTAAGCGCCAGTGAAATAGGTCTTCCTTCCGCCCGGACCATGGATGCCAACGATAAACATGTGCTCAGCCAGCCATCCCTCAAGGGAGGCTCGTTTAATCGCTAAACGGAGAGCAAGCTTCTTCAACCCGATAGTGTTGCCTCCGTATTCCGTATTGGTTGAGTAGGTTATTCCGTCATCCATGTCGATGTAGATTCTCCTCCTAGAGTAATCCAGTTCAGCCACCGAGTGCACGAAACGGAAGAATCTGCTGGATTCACCTGACTTCTGGAATGTCCTGTAACCATTTCTGTACAACAGGTCTTCGCTGTGCATGACATAGGCTGAATCCGTAATCTGCACAGCTGGGATGGAATACTCCGAGCCTTCAGGCCCAAGAACAAAGAAGCCAACGTACATTGTATGGCCGACCATGGACGCATTAAGTATATCCCTCACCTCCCGGGTTCCTTCCTCCTTGTCCATGGAATGGATGAGTGGACCTAGATTCATCCCCTCTGATACAAGAAACCGGGTGTGCTCTTTATCCCTTGCCTGATCATGGATGCCGTCAAAGTGGATGGTATGTCCCTCGATGGCTAAGTCTCTCTCCTCCCCGCTCCTCAAGGCGTCATCCCTTACAGTCTGTATATCTCTCTCGGAATCTGAGCGAATGAAAACCCTGTCAGGTTTACAGAGACTGATGTATTCAGCGATGAACTCGTGGAGTTTCCTGTTTTCTATAGCAAAAAGTTTTTCATAGTCTTCCTCATCCAGTTCCTCTTTCAACACATCAGTGTGCACCATATAGTTCACCTTGAACGGAGTAATGCTACCAGGGCTATTGCTAGAACAGCCACTATAATAATAAGAATTGGGATATAAAAGATATCCCTTCTGTTTTCCTCTACAGTGGTGGTTGTTGTGGGAGATGTTGCCGTCGACGAGGTGGTTGAGTAAGTTGTCAGTGAGATTGTTGGAGAAGTGGTTGTTGTGGAAGATGTTGTCGTGGTAAGGGATGTGGTGGTGGATGTTGAAGTTGTAGTGGTGGCAGAGGTTGTGGTGGTTGAGACGGTGAACTCTATGTTCCTGGCTGTTCCATCAAAGTTTGCTTCAGCT
>JAOZNG010000039.1 GCA_029933895.1 archaeon | reverse complement strand
ATAGAATCCAATCCTTATCTCCTTTTTCTTCCCGAATATGTCCTTAAACCACTTCAGCAGTTTCTTTATGGGCACATTATTCACCTAAACAGTTCACCTAAACAGATGCTTTTTATTGATAAAATAATAAATATTTAGACTAATTAAATCAATATATCATCAATATATCCCTGTTTCATGGAAGATGGGTTATCATAAATACATCAGCGGGCTATATAAGGGCATCAGTGGAAGGTACTCCAGCCCTGAGCATCCGGAGTTGAGGAAGTTGTTTATTGAGCGAAAGAAGCGGTGGAGGAGAGGTCGCTCTGTGGTGCGGGTTGATAAGCCTACCAGAATCGACAGGGCCAGGCGGTATGGCTATAAAGCCAAGCAGGGGTTCACTGTCTCCAGGGTGAGAATAAAGAAGGGTATCACGGGGAGAGCCAGGCCTAGAAAGGGCAGGAGGCCGAAGAGGGCTGGGCAGTTAAAGATCACGTCCGGGAAGAGCAAGCAGAGGATTGCTGAGGAGAGAGCACAGAAGCGCTTCACCAACCTGGAGGTGTTGGGATCTTACTGGCTGTGGGAAGATGGACAGTATAAATGGTATGAGGTGGTATTGGTGGATCCAAATCACCCTGTTATAGTGAGAGACAGCGAGATTAACTGGATATGCAGCAGGAAACACCGGAGCCGGGTCTACAGGGGCTTGACTCCCTCAGGTAAGAAAGGTAGAGCCCTCACCCGGAAAGGCATTGGAGCTGAGAAAGCCAGACCCAGTTTAAGAGCCAGGAACAGGAAACTGAAGTAATCCCCTTGATGCTTTATGTTTTAATATCTGGTTTTACAGCACTCCACACGGGTCATGTGGATGTGGTAGTATCATGGTGGCGGAGTGTTATATCCCTGCTGCGATGTCGATAATGTCGGAATATATCGAGCTGCTGGTTTCCCTGGCGCCTGCACCATGTCCTACGAGGATCAGTTCCCCGGCAACATCTGAGTCTATCATGACAGCATTAAGGCTGTCTGATACATTCAGGGGATGGTCTACGGGTATAAGCCGAGGTGAAACCTCCATACGGCTTACATCCCCTATTAGTTTAATAACGTATCCGTGTTTCTTCGCCAACTCCACTGCTTCTAGGGTTATATCCCGTATGCCCTGAATCCTGATGTCTCTGAAGTCAACGTTCATGTCCAGCATGGAATTAGCTAATATAACCACCTTTAATGCGGTATCCACTCCGTCGATGTCGTATGACGGGTCCTGTTCTGCTATACCAAGCTCTTTAGCTTCATTTAATGCATTCTCTAGGCTTAGGCCGTCCTCCACCATCTTGCTCAGGACATAGTTTGTGGTCCCGTTAAGTACGCCGTAAACAGATTTTATTTCATTAATCTGCAGGCATTTCCTGTGGAGGTTCAGTATCGGGATAGCTCCTCCAACAGCGGCTTCATACCGTAGTTCCAGATTTTTCTTTCCTGCCAGCTCATGTAGTTCCCTGTAATGTAATGCTATTGGGGGCTTGTTGGATGTAACCACATGCATCCCTTTCTTCAGGGAATTCTTTATGTGACCGTATCCCGGCTCTCCTTTTTTTATGTCTCCCGGGGTCAGCTCTAGAACAATATCTGCTTCAACCTCCTCCAGGACATCCATGCTCTTCCTGTTGCTCCACTGCTTGTGTTTATTTAGTTCCCCCTTGCCCGCAAGCTCCAGGGCATTCCCTAAATCAACCCCGTCTCCAGAGACTACACTACCATCTATCTCGCATAAGGCAACCACATCAAGGTCTAATCCCATGTCTCTGAGGAACTCTTTTTTTCCCAGGAGTATCTCTATAACACCTCTACCAATCACTCCAAATCCCACAACAACAAGCTTTATTTTTTTCATTGCTCTAGTGAATGAACAAACACCAGATTCTTTTCCTTGCATAGTTTTTCTATTACGGTAACTGCTTTATCCAGGCTCCCGTTATCTACATCCGCCTTCATCAGGACAGATGATTTCTCTCTGGGGTCGGGCATCACTACGTCCACGTCCGAGACGCAGCCTATCCTGTTTATTCTGTCTATGGTATCTCTTATGTCTGAATCTATTACGTGACCTATTAATATGAAGGAGATGGTTTTTTTTTCATAGTATCTCCTGCCCTCAACAAAGATCTCTGACATGTTTATTCTTTTCTCTCTCAGGGATTTCTGTATCAGTTCCAGGCTTTTCTGGTCTTTTATCTCGAAGACTATTTTCACCTTCACCAGCTCGGCTTCACCTCTGTGGTGTAGCACGCTGAGGATGTTGCCTCCGTGTTTTGAGATGGGCTCAAGTGACCTGAGAAGGCTGCCTGGCACATCCTTTAGACCTATCTCCATCTCAACTTTCATATCTAAGAATAGGGAGTGGGAGTTAAAGAATAACATCCATATGGTATTTTAACGAATAATTAGGTAAATTACCAAATAATCAGGTATTTTATTTAAGTGTTTGCTGTTCTGGTGTCTTTATTCCACGCTTTCAACAACATCATTCCCGTCCCCTAGCTCCACATGGATGATGGCGACCCCGGCATTCTTCAGTATATCCAGCCCCTCTCTATCGGTGTACTCTCCACTGGTCACAACCTTTGTGATTCCAGCATTAATTATTAATCTCGCACAAATCTTGCAGGGAAAGGCGTTGACATATAATGTGCAGTTCAGACTGTTTCTACCTGCCTGGATCAGGGCATTCTGTTCCGCATGAACAGCAGGACATATCTCATGTCCCGTACCGCTTGCTATGTTTTTTTCTTCTTTGATGCAGCCAATATCTATGCAGTGAGGGGCTCCCCTGACCACACCATTATATCCTGTAGCCACTATCTCATGTTTTCTGTTAACTATGACTGCCCCAATCCTCCTTTTTGTACAGGTTGAGCGTGCCGCAACCCTCCTTGCGATCTCCGAGAAATAAACATCCCAGGATGGTCTTGTATCGGGCATAGAGATAATATTCGATTCCCTGATTAAAAGAAGAAACTCTCTCATCCAGCACCGCCTGAGGATTATAAGCAAGGGAACCGCTGCATATCCCCTTCTCTGAATCAAGCCCTGCCTGTGGGAGCAATTTATCGGACTTATTTTATTCTCTATTCATATTATTAACCTATTTATTATTTGTTGAAAAATGAGTAAACAGATTGGCACCATAAAGGACTTGAAGGAAGGTAAATACGTGATAATCGATGGAGAGGCTTGCAGGGTAACCAAGATAACCAAATCCAAGCCCGGTAAACACGGTGGAATGAAGGCCCGGGTGGAGGCTGTGGGCATATTCGATGACCAGAAGAGGAACATAATGGCTCCGGTAAGCCAGAAGGTGGAGATACCCTTAATCAGCAAAGACACGGCTCAGGTGCTTAATGTGGTGGGGGGGGGTGTCCAGTTAATGGATATGTCATCCTACGAGACCTTTGAGCTGCCTGTGCCGGAGGAGTTCAGGGGAGAGCTATCACAGGGCCAGGAGGTGCTGGTTATGGGCGCCCTGGGCCGGCGGAAAATCATTCAGCTCTAGAAAACAAAAAATGATGTACTGGAGGGGGGGCTTGGTTGTTTTAACTGCGATACTGTTTCTCTCCAACCCCTGCAACTCCAGGGAGTATATAGAAGAGTACCCTCTCCTGAAGCTGAAGTGGAGTGCACCAATTCAATCAGACGATGTCTACATCTATGACTTCAATAGGGACGGAACGCCAGAGATATATGCATCAAGCTTCGACGTGGTCAGAAGCTACATTTATGCAATAGATTTGGACGGAAATCTGGAGTACAAGACGTGGGTGGACAAGATAGCCCAGAGGAAGATGATAGGCTGCGGCGCTCCACAGAGACACGCTAAGGAAAAGATTATGTATTTCATGCCAGGAGACTTCGACGGCGACAGCAACCTGGATATAATAGCCGGCTCAAGTATGAAGGGTACCAGCTTTGTTGAGGAGCGGGTGTACTACTTCGAGATGGAAGGCTCGGTGGTAACGAAATACGATACCAGATACAGGTGGGATTATTTAATGGGCGACATACCATCAGACATCCGCTTCATTAACAGGAATGTGGTTGTCGCATCCCTTGACTCCAATGTCTACGTGCTGGATAGATACGGCACCCTCCTGAATAGGTACGTTTTTGACGGGGCGGTGTGGGATATGGCCCTGAAACAGGAGAACACGCTGGAGGGTGCAATCTTCGGGACATTCAGGGGAATCTATACCATAGAGAATGGCGGAGTTAAGTCTTTACTGAACACAAACAAGCGGATTTTTAAGGTGGCCTCAGGTGACGTGAATATTGACGGAGTAGACGAGATTGTTGCTTTAAGGGAGGATGACACCTTCCTGTTGTTTGACCGGAACATGAATCTACTCCAGGAGGAGGAGCTGGATGGTTTAGTGGACTCATCCATCCTGGTGTTTGATAGCGATAAATTCACTCGCACCCTCATAGCAACGAACAGGGTAATATATTCATTGGATGAGACAGGAAGCCTCAGGGTTGAGAAGGTGTTGGGGGACCACATCAATGCAGTTTATGTCTACTCCAGGGAGGGTGTTTCAAGATATCTTGCTGTTGCAACCAGCAGCAACCTTTATCTCTATGAGATAAACCCCGACTTCACTGTTTATAGGGACGGACAATACTTCCTCAAGAACGCCAGAGCCTACTACCTCACTGAAGGGAACTGTGAGAAAGCCCTGGAGTATGCTAGAGAGTGCCGTGATCTATTCCTGGATATCGGGTTCGATGAAGGCATCCTGCGATGCCGTCTCATAATAAATGAATGCGAGAAATATGTTCCTCCAGAAAACAAGAGCTTGAAGGCGGAGAAATTCTATAATGATGCAGTGGGATATATGGAGGAAGGGAAATACGAGGCCGCCCTCTCCTATGCAGAGATGTCCCTGGACCTCTTCTTTGATGCGGATAACAGGGAGGGGATTCTGAAGGCGGATGATTTAGTGCAGGAAATCAGGAAGTCATGGATCCGCTACGCGGATACGCTATACTCCTCCTCCCTGCGGTATCTGGAGTCCGAAGACTACGAGAACTCGATACTGTACGCGGAAGAGTCCCGATACATATACTCCAGGCTGAACGAAACCGGGAGGGTTGAGGGCACGCTGAAGACCATCTCTAAGGCAAGAACCTTGATTGATGCAGATGCTGACTTGGAGAAAGCAGAATCCCTTCTGGAGGGGGGATTCTATGAAAACGCTACAGTGTATGCTAGAGCAGCCAGGGATGATTTCCACTCCATCGGCTATTTAAATAAATCAAGACAGGCAGGGCATATAATTAATGTGTCAGTCAAGCACCGGCAGGCACAGGGTTACCTGGATACCGGAAGAGAGTATTTTGATTCAGAGGACTACGTTAACGCAACCACCTATTTCATACTGGCGGAGGAGATTTACGTGGAGTTAGATGACAGGGAAGGCTTTGAGGAATGTGATGAATTGCTGGATAAAATAAAAGAAATAAGAGCAGGGGAGAGAGAGAAATGGGCTTTCTACATGCACGCTGCTTCTGTCTTAGTTATACTAGCTGTTCTTGCCTTCCTTTTTGAGTTAGCTAGGAGGAAAAAACTCCTAGATAGGTACTCCAATATAATGAAACGCGACAACGATAACCGCTCCTGGGATGCCGAGCAAGATGACTAGCATCAGGTTCAGTAGCGTGAATTCTATTCCCACCCCCAAAAGGTGGATGCATATCAACAAAATAGCTATGCCTGTTATCGTATTGTAGAGGTATCGCCTGGACATGCTCCATAACTGCAGGAGGAAGGCTACTAAAACAATAAATGCTGCTATATAGAAAATCCAGAAAAGAGACCTCAGGGAGATAACCCATGAGAGATATTCCTCCTCCGGCTCCCAGAAAAAAAGGCCGTGGAGTGAATCCCTGAGCCCCGGAAACAGGCTGAATAATAATCCAGCTACTGCATCCACCACATGTTTCATTGAGTTATATAACCCATCCAGGAGAGGTTTGAGTTTATCCTCAGCTGAAGCGCTCAGGCACAGGGAAAGCAGCATTGTGGTTAATACAATAACCCTGAAGGCCTTGTTTCCTCCAGCCATTTTTTATTCTTCCTCGCTGTAGATTGTGTTTCTAACAATGCTACCTGCTTCCACATAGGCGTTGGGATATATCAACCTGCCGGGGAGTATGGACACGTTTATTCCAGTCTTAACCTGGTCTCCCATTATGCACCCCAGTTTCTTCCTTCCTGAGGGGGTGAGCTTGTTTTTTATCTCCATCCTCACATCCCCGTGGTCGAATCTGAGGTTAGCTACCTTCGTGCCAGCTCCGAGATTGCAGCCTTCACCTATCACGGAGTCACCTATGTAGGAGAGGTGGCATATGTTGGTTTCTGACATCACTATGGAGTTCTTTATCTCCACAGCATTACCTGCTCTGGTGTTGTCCATTAGTAGAGTGTATGGTCTTATGTAGCAGTTTGGACCAACTATGCAGTCCCTGCCTATATACGCTGGTCCCTCGATGTATGAACCCGATTTTATTACACTACCCTCCCCTATATGTACCTCACCCTTCAATGCAGTGTTTTCTTCAATCTTTACCTCCTTATCGGGCTCCAGTTTCAAATCCTTAAGCATCAACTCGTTCGCATCAAGCAGATCCCATGGCCTGCCCACGTCAATCCATCTGCCCTCGCACCTGAATCCATGGACTTCCTCTCTCTCTAGGAGGGTTTCTATAGCATCGGTTATCTCATACTCCGCTCTCGTGGATTCCTTTATCTCTTTTATTGCCTTAAATATTTCTCTATTGAAGAGATAGATTCCGGCATTCGCTAAATCGCTTTCAGGCTTCTCAGGTTTCTCGGTTATTGACTTAACGAGGCTGCCTTCTAAATCAATTATCCCAAACTCTGAGGGATTAATTACTTCAACCAGAGAGATGCTGTTCCCTGCGCTGTGTTTTTTGTTGTCTCCGAGGAATTTTTTTATGAGATGATCAGATACCAGAAGGTCGCCGTTCATTACCAGAAAGGAGTCACCTGTTTTTTCTTCAACCAGTGAGACAGCATGTCCTGTTCCCAGCTGCT
Organism: archaeon; assembly: GCA_029933895.1. Lineage (GTDB taxonomy): Archaea > Altiarchaeota > Altiarchaeia > IMC4 > QMZM01 > EX4484-2. The sequence goes on along the minus strand of JAOZNG010000039.1, from coordinate 2,493 downwards.
CTTCCTGATATACATACTCTATCTCCATGCCATTGAAGCTGTCTCCGAAATAGTCTTCTATGCTTTCTCTCCTGTAGCCTGCAATCATGTAAATCTTTCTGAACCTGTTTATTGCCAGCGCCTCCAGATCCCACTCCAGTATGGGTTTCCCGGCAACCGGGAGCATAGGCTTCGGCCTGGTGGAGGTCAGAGGCCTCATCCTTACACCTTCCCCTGCCGCTAAAACAACAGCATCCATATACTCTTATATAGACTTAAGAATAGAAAAACAGTTACCTAGTTTCCCCCTCTCTTGCATCATCCAGTATCCCTGCGTCATCTATCATATACCGGGAATCGAGGGGTGTTTTTTCATTCACATGCACCTGCTGGATGAAATCAACAAGGAAACCCTTAAAGCAATCAAGAACACTCCTGTTACTGCTAAGAACTGGACGTTTTGGTATCTATTATTTACGGCCTTTCTCGGCCACGACGTAGTTGTCCTCCCATCTGGGGGCTATCCTCTCCATTCTTTCACGGAATTCCTTCCTCCTTCTTGGGCTCCCATCCACTCTGGTAACGTTTTTCAGGTCAACCACGTAGTGGGTTTCCTCTGTTTCCTCCACATCCCTGAGCATCTCAGAGAACTCATTGATGAGCTTCATCCCATCCCTCCTTATTTTTTCCCTGTCCATCTCTTATTTACTCAGGAATTTCTTTGCTATGGGGGCCATGTGGGGGGCTTTTTTGGCCAGTATTCCGATAAGAAACTTGTATTTGGATTCACTCAGCCTTATTATGTCTTCACCGCTGAGTGTTTCAGCGAACAACTCGAATTCCTTGTCCGTTACCTTCTCCAGAAAGGATCTCAGCTTCAAGAGCTTCTTCAGCTTGGTGTCGAATTTATCCTCCCACCTCTTCTGGTATTCCTTGAGTGATTCCCTGGAGACATCTCCCTTATCCAGTGCTTCAGAAGCCACTTCCCCGGCAATCATGCCGGCCTCCATGGCCAGAGAAATCCCTCCGCCGTGTATGGGGTTCACTTGGTGGGCTGCGTCTCCCACAGCCATGAACCCGTTGTCTACCATATCCTTTATGTGTGATCCCACCGGTATGCCTCCAGCGTTTATCTCTATGGGCGAGGCGTTTTGGAATATCTCGGGATGTGATTCAATAAAGGAGTTCAGGTAGTCTATCGCCCGCCTGCCGTCACCAGAGAGCCTCCCCGCTATACCGACTCCTACGTTGGCTACGGTATCCCCCTTGGGAAAAATCCATGCATATCCCTTTGGGGCTATTTTTTCGCCGAAATAGATGTGCAGCTTATCTTCCTCTTCCAGATTGAGGCCGGCCATCTCATACTGGATGCCTGAATGGTAGTCTTCGAGAACATTTCTGGTGTCTATTCCAGCGTCTCGTGCTATTCTTGAATCCACACCGTCTGCTGCTATAACAATCCTGGATTTAAGCTCCAGCTCCTCGCCCATGTATTCTGCTTTCACTCCCTTAACAAACCCGTTTTCCTTTAGGACCTTTCTGGCATTGGTTTTCACCATATATCTGGCTCCTTTCCTGATTGCTTCAGCTGCCAGGTGTTTCTCGAATATTTTTCTCTCCAGTACGTAGCCTTTCATAACTCCAAACTCGGTCTTTACGGTCTTACCTGATGGTGAATAGCATATAGCGCCCCTTATGTCATTGACAGCCCATCTGGGGTCGGGCTCTAAACCAAGAGCCTTAATTCCCTCTATATTTATCCCCTCAGCACATCTCTTGGGTGCTCCAATCTCCTGTTTCTTGTCCAATACCAGAACCCTGTGTTTCCCTTCAGCGACAGCCTTTGCCGCCATACTCCCTGCTGGGCCGGCACCCACCACGATTACATCATATTCCGCATCCATTATATGTCTCCATCGTATAGCGCCCCTACGGGACAGAATCTGATGCACGAGCCGCATCTGATACAGGAGTCTGCATCTATCTTGATGAATGTCTCCATTAATTCAAGAGCGTCCCGGGGGCATATGGAGACACAACCCCCGCAGTACATGCATCTATCCCTATCCACTGAAGTAGCCATATCTTAAATATTAGTAACTATTAAAATTATAATCAATTTTTTTTTATTTAAATGATTTGCTGTTGTATCCCTCCTCCAGCTCTTTCAGGATGGTGTACTCGTATTTTCCAAATTTCTCCTCTCTCTTGATGTCCTCCAGCTTCTTTATGTGTTCTTTTCTCGCTTCTTCTATGCCTTTGATGTCTGTCATGTATTCCGCCATGTACTCGGAGATTCTTTCGCCTCCCACTATGTCCGGGATAATAACGTAGTCTGCGCCTTCATTGTATAGCTCCAGGGCGTTGTCCACCTGTTTCTCAGATATAAAAACAAGGGTTTCTGGGTTGGCTTTCTTAACCTCCCAGATAAGAAGCAGGTTGTCTTCGTGGTTTGGTATGGTCGAGATAACAATCTCAGCATCCCCTAAATCAATTCTCTCCAGTATCTCTTTG
>JAOZNG010000038.1:8160-9706 GCA_029933895.1 archaeon | reverse complement strand
ACAAACTACAAGAACTAAGAAACCTCAGAAATGTATGACTTCGTAAACAAACTACGGCTAAGCAAACAACTCCTATTCGAAGAAGGAGAAATAACCCTACTCGGAGAGCCCACAGTCATGATGATACCCCAAGAAGGCTTCCACCAAATGCAAGAAACCCTAATACAACAAGACCCCCTCCTACTATACAACATCGGGAAAATCTCCGGCACAAAACTACACCAGATGATAGGACACCACACCATCAACCCAAAAACCGCAGCCAAACTAGGAATACAACTACTAAACATATCAGGATACGGGAAATTCACCCCCGTAAACTTCGACCTCGAAAACAAAAGAGCAATATTCCACCTAGAAAAAAGCATAAACCGAAACATGAAAGGAGCCAGAGAACCAGTATGCCACTACATCCGAGGAATGCTAGCCGGCTTCATGGAAAAACTAACCCATGAACCCATGGAATGCATTGAAACCAAATGCATGGCCAACGGACACACAATCTGCGAATTCATAATCAAACAAAAAAAAGAACTAGACCCCGACGCAGAACTAGTGAAAAAACAAATACTCAACCACAAAAAAACTTAACCACCATCAAACCAACACAAAAACAACTCCAGCTATAGAAAAACCCCACTCATTCTTTAAGATGAACTCAGAAAAGAAATAATATTAATGTCCAAAAAAATGGTCGACGAACTAGAGGAACTCAAAAAGAAACGAATGGAGGAATTAAAGAAGAAAATGGAATACCCAGACAAACCAATAACAGTAGATGACCGAACACTGCCTCAGATAATACAGAAATATCCGAAAGTAGTGGTAGACTGCTGGGCCACATGGTGCATGCCCTGCAAGATGATAGAGCCTGCAATAGAAGAACTAGCCCAGGAGCACCAGGGAGAGATAGTGTACGGGAAACTGAACATAGACCAAAACCGGCAAACAGCGCAGAAATACAGGATAATGAGCATACCCGCCCTCTTGGTGTTCAAAAACGGACAACAAATAGATACAATAATAGGAGCGATGCCTAAACCACAACTCCAACAAAAAATACAGGAGAAACTATGAACCCAGAGAAAATAAAGCAAGCACGAGAAACACTAAAGCTAGGGGAAAAAACCACACCACAGGAGATAAAAAAACAATACCATATGCTCACAAAAAAACACCACCCCGACCAGGGAAACAAAAACCAAAAAAGAATGCAGGAAATAAACCAAGCCTACCAGATACTACAAGAATACATCCAGGAATACCCCATAAACCTCAACCCAGAAAAAACCAAAACAACCCACCAAAAACACATGGAAAGCTTCACCCACGACTGGATGTGGACCCCCGGAAAAAAACAAAAAAAAAATGAACAGGAAACAAAGATACAACCAGAAACTAGCTGAACTAGAAGACCGAATAGAATTCATCACCGCAAACCTAGGCACAAAAAAAACATTCCAACAAAACCGACTCCACAGCAAAGGCATATACAAGGAATACCAGGAGCTGGTGGAATCAATAACCGACCTCGCAGCCATGACCA
>JAOZNG010000038.1:7718-8150 GCA_029933895.1 archaeon | reverse complement strand
TAGACCAAAACAAGATAGTAGAAGACGACTACAGCAACCTAGACAAGTTAGCCACCACACTACACCTAAACACGGAACACACCATCCAACTAAAAAAAGCCAACGGACTAAGAAACATATTAGTCCACGAATACAACGGCATAATAAACCAAGAAGCCTACGACAGCATAAAAGAAACCCTACCCCATCTAGCGAAACTCAGCCAGGAAATGCGAAAATGGTTGAAGAAAAAGAAATAAAAAAAGACCTCAAGGAACTGAAAAAACACGCCCTAGCCATACTACAATACGGGAGCACAGTAGACCAAACCAGCCACCATAAATCAGACACAGACATATGCATCATAGCAGGAAAAAAAGACATCAAAGAACTATTCAACCAACTACTACAAAACAAGGCAACCCAAAAATACGACATCAAAATATTCGAACG
>JAOZNG010000038.1:0-7708 GCA_029933895.1 archaeon | reverse complement strand
TCAAAATCAAGGCAAGCGTGATAGAAAACCACAAAACCCTCTGGACCAGAGACGACACAGAACTAACCCTCTACCTGCACAGATACCAGCGGATATGGAGCGACCAAAAACAAAGCCTCAAAAAACTAGGGATAGAAATATACGCCTGAAACAAAAACACTTAATTCTTAAACAAAAAAAAACCAAATAAGTAAAAAAAGTAAGAAAAGTTTACCAAAAATGAACGTGGAAGTAACCAAGATATCAGGGAAAGGACAGCTGGTAATACCCAAGAAATCCGGAAACAACTGAAAACAAAAAAAGGAACAAGATTCACAGTATACGGCCAAGACGACACAGTAATACTAAAAAAATACAACAAGAAATGATAATAGCTGAGATAAGCATAACACCCCTTGGGACAAAAAAAACCTCAGTAAGCAGGTACGTGCGGAAAGCCGTGCAGGCGCTGGAGGAAACAGGGTTGCAGACCAAGAGGGGGGCTATGAGCACCACAATAGAAGCCGAAACCCTCCAGGAAATACTTGAGGCAGTAACTCAGGCACATCAGGCAGTAATACAAGAAGGAGCGAAAAGAATCGTAACCGAGATAAAAATAGATCACAGGCTGGACAAAAATGCAACAATAAACCGGAAAATACAGAAAATAAAATAAACCGCTGCAGCCACAAAAAGATATTCATTAACTCAGACCGACAGCAAAATACTAGCACTAAAAGAAAAAACAGGATATGTATTCGTAAACGACACCAGAATAAGCAGGAGAATAGAATACGAACAAATCAAAGCCAGAGGAAGCCCCGACATACTAACAAGAATGAAAAACAAAAAAAAAGATTCTGACAGCTAGATGTTGTAGGCGTCCTCAGCCCTCAGCACCTTAATACCAACACCCTCCACAAACCTGATTGGGTGCACGTCCTCGCTATGTGCGGTAGCCCTCATCTTCCTGATAATCAAGCTACGACCCGCCTCAGTGCCAATACTAATATAGTACAAGATAATCACGCCATCAACAACATAGGACTCAATACCATGAGCAGAGATAGCCTCACCTTGCTCCGCCATCTCCGTGATCAACAAAGTAGTCAAGCCCTCCATCTTAAGTCGATAATTCATCGCCAACAATGTCTCACGAAGACCCTGCCTGAAATCACTATTAGACTCCTTCAACAAGAAGTCCAGGGCAGGTAGGGAATCAATAACCACACGCTTAGCATCAATACGTTTAGCTTTGCTGATGATAATCTCCAACAACATCTCCATATTAAATTCATCAGGCAACAAACTAATGCTTCCAGGGACCTGAGCGAATTGAGTGCTCTGATAACTCATCTTCTCCTTCTTCGGCTTCAAACCCATCCGCGACAAACTAGCGTCAATGATGATTAATTTACCCTCATCCTCAAGCCTCTGCAAATCAAAACCAAACTGCATCATATCCTGCTTCATCTCCCGCGGATCCTGCTCCAAGCTCACCAGGATACCATTCTCGTTAAACTCCTTGATCCCGTTAGCAATAAACTGAATCCCAAAGGTAGACTTACCAGTACCACAGGTACCTGAAACCAGAATACTCCTGCTCCGGGGGAAACCCCCGTTAAGCAAATCATCTAAACCCGAAATACCGCTAGGACACCTACTCCCTGAATCAAGCATTTTATCCCCTCAAAACCGTCAAGGTATATTATTAAAGAATATGTCTAGGCTGATATAAATATTCAAGGAAAAAAATGAATACTTATTCCTGTAAACCAAAATAAAAAAAACAATGGCTAGAGAAATAGGGCAAGTCATAGGGGCTACCAGTCTGCGGGGGTTCAGGTTCGTCATAAAAAAAGACATGGAGGAACATGTCAAAAGAGATGAGTTCGTCACAGTCAAGGAATCAGTCACCGGGAACCAGATACTGGGGGTGATAAAAGACATCACCATAAGCAATGAACTGCTCCCGGATGAATTCGGGCGGGATCTAAGGCTGGGAGATATAATACTATCCGAGGGAGAATACCCTGTTCCGACGGTAAAAATACTGGGATACGAGAAAAACAACAGCCTGGAAATGCCAAGACACGGCATAACACCTGGAAGCGTGGTATACCTAGCTGAAGACCAGCTGCTTAGAAAGATACTTCAACAAAAGAAACAACAATCAGCCTACATGGGCACAATAGCCACAAGAGAATCCGTGCCAGTGCACGTAAACATCAATGAATTAGTCAGCAAACACTGTGCAGTACTAGCCATGACAGGTGCAGGGAAAAGCTACACCATAGGCGTGCTAATAGAAGAAATCATGAACAAGAAAGGCTCAGTAGTAGTATTCGACCCCCACGGGGAATACCGGAACATGAGCTTCCAGGACTCAGAGGTTAAGGTATACTCAACTGAAGACCACAACAAGATACGGATAGATGTAAGCTCCCTCAGTACCATAGACTTCATGAACCTCATGCCCGACATAACAGAAACCCAGAGAGACCTCCTGGAGGAAGTAATAAACCTCTCCGAGAAATTCTACGACAGCTATGACCTAAAAACCATACTATCGCTGCTAGGTATGCTATACGACCTTAAAAAAACCAACAAAAAAGACAAAGAAAACATCTTCCCAGCGGAAATACTTGAAAGCATGAGCAAAAAGGTGGGTGTCACCACTATAGGGGCACTGATGAGGAGAATCACCAGACTCAACAGGATGAAACTCTTCGAGATGAAGGGAACCAGCATAAAAGAAATAATCAAACGAAACCAGCTCACCATCATAGACCTCTCAGACGCAGATGAACGAATAAGCGAAGCCATAGTATCAGCCGTAAGCAGGAAAATATTCTCTGGCAGGAAGAGATACATGAAATACGGTAAAGGAATAAGAACACCAGCGCTCCTCATCATAGAAGAAGCCCACAACTTCGCCCCCAGAGGGATGGAGGAGAGAACCATAGTATCCAGGTCCATACTCAAGAGAATAGCCCGGGAGGGTAGAAAATTCGGGACAGGACTATGCATTGTAAGCCAGAGACCCAACAAACTAGACAGCGACGTGCTATCCCAGTGCAATACCCAAATCATACTCAGGATAGTAAACCCCTCAGACCAGGAATACATAAGGCAGTCAGTGGAAACCGTAACAGAGGACATAATAAGAGACCTCCCCTCCCTCGGGAGAGGGGAAGCGATAGTAACCGGCTCAGCGGTGAACCTATCCGTGCCCATCAGGATAAGACAACGGAAAACAGAACCAGGAGGGGAGGACATAAACATCGTGGAGGAATGGAGCAGGAAATGACTGAAATAATCTATGCCGGGATAGTAGACAACTCCACCATAGACTATCCCGGGAAAGTAGCGGCAGTGGTATACCTGTGCGGGTGCCCCTACAGGTGTCCATGGTGCCAGAACAGAGACCTCCTCACCATGAACTCACCAAACTGCCGGAAAACAGACACCAGAGAAATAATAAAAGAGCTAAGGGAAAACTACCTCATAGAGGCGGTCTGCGTAACTGGAGGAGAGCCACTAATGCAGGAGGAAACACTAGACCTCCTGAAGGAAATAAAAAAAGAAACCAGGTTGTTGCTCAAAATAGACAGCAACTGCTATTACCCCAGGAAACTCAGGGAAGCACTACCCTACCTGGACTACTTCACCACAGACATTAAGGCGCCACTAGACCAGAGATACGGTAAAATAGCGGGGCTCCCTGACAGGTGGAAGAAGATAGTCTCCAGAGTCAGGGAAAGCCACAGAATCCTCAGAGACTGGGACAACCCCAAAGAGGCGAGGACAACGATAATACCCGGGCTTCTGGAGAAGAAAAAAGAGGTCAGGGAAACAGCGGAGATCGTTAAAAAAGTCGGCTTCACGGAATACACCATACAACAATTCAGGCCTGAAAACACCCTAGACCCAGAGTACGAGAAAAAACAAAGCCCCCCCAGAGAGCTGCTGCAGGAGCTCGCCAGGGAAGCGAAAAAGAAACTCCCCAACACCAGAGTCCAGATAGTAACCCTCGAGGAAGGGTTTGAGGAGATAAAATAAATTAAATCCCTATCCTGTAATTATGTACGTAAGCCACCCCCTCATAAAGGAAAAATCCATCAGGTTGAGGAGATACCAGGAGGCTGTGGTCTCAAGGGCCATAGAAGGGAATACCATGGTGGTATTGCCCACGGGCTTGGGGAAGACTATCATAGCCGCTATGATAGCAGCCCACAGATTATATATCCATCCAGAGTCGAAAATACTTTTTCTCGCACCAACCAGGCCCCTTGCAGTGCAGCACAAAAACACATTCGACCACATCCTGGAAATAAAAGAGTCGGTTGTGTTAACTGGAAGGGATCCGATAAAAAAGAGAGCTGAGTTGTTCAGGGAGAACAGGATGATATTCGCCACACCCCAGACCATAGAAAACGACATCATGCGGGGCATGGATTTATCCAACGTCTCACTCGTCATATTCGACGAATGCCACAGGAGTGTGGGAAACTACAGCTACGTGCACATAGCAGAAGAATACATAAAAAAAGCAAGGAACCCCCTGATTACTGGACTAACAGCCTCACCAAGCAGCGACAAAGAAACAATAAAACAGGTCTCCCAGAGCCTCCACATACAACAAATCGAGGCCAAAACAGAACACGACCGGGATGTGAAGGAATACATCAAGCAGATAGAGACTGAGTGGGTTAGGGTAGAACTACCAGAGGAATTCCAGGAAATCAAGAAACACATAGAAAACCTGTTAAGGGAGGAGATAAGGGAACTGAAAGAGAGAGGATACCTCAAGAGCGCGCAACTAATCAAGATAAACAAAAAGAAACTCCTAGGGATACAATCCGAGATACGGAGAGAAATAACGCAGGGAATAGACTCCTACCAAGAAGCCTCTATCGTAGCAGCAGCCATAAAAATAAACCACGCCCTCGAGCTGCTGGAAACGCAGGGAATACACGCATTAGACCTCTACCTGCAGAGGATGGGTAAACAAAAAAGCAAGGCAATAAAGAAACTCTACAGCGACATCCGAATGAAGCACCTCGTCAAGAGAGTCCACGACCTCAGAAGCCAGGGAGTAGACCACCCCAAGCTGGAGGAACTGGCTAACCTAGTAAAAAAATACCAGAACAGGAAGGTATTAATATTCACGCAATACAGGGACACAGTGGACCGGATAATAGAGAAACTGAACGAGAACGACATACTAGCTCATGAATTCATAGGACAGGCCCCCAGGGGCATGCAGAAGGGGATGAGCCAGAAGAAACAGATAGAGATACTTGAGAAATTCAGGGAGGGAGCGTACACCGCCCTCGTAGCAACATCTGTAGCAGAGGAAGGCATAGACATACCAAAAGTTGACCTCGTAGTATTCTACGAGCCAGTACCCTCAGAGATTAGATCAATCCAGAGACGGGGCAGGACCGGGAGAACCGCTGCAGGGAAGGTGGTGGTGTTGATGGCCAAGGGTACCAGAGATGAAGGCTACTACTGGGCGGCAGTCCACAAGGAACGGAAGATGCGTAAACTGGTGCGGGAGATGGACGACACCATAGCTCCAGAAATAGACGAGAACCAGAGAATGCTGTCCGAGTTCGTGTTCGAGAAAGTCAGCAAAAAAGACACCAGAAAAAATGTGAAGGAAGAGGAGGTGAAAATCTACCTCGACGTCAGGGAAAAAAACACCATAATACTAACGGAGCTGAAAGAGAAAACAGAAATAGAGTTGAAACAGCTCCCAGTAGGAGACTACATACTAAGCGACCGCGTGGCAGTGGAGAGGAAGACGCAGGAAGACTTTCTGTCATCAATAATAGACAACCGACTTTTCCCGCAAGCTAAGGAGTTATCAGAAAACTTTGACATACCACTGCTCATCATCGAGGGAAGCCAGGACATCTACGCCATCAGAAACATACACCCCAACGCTTTGAGGGCCGCAATAGCATCCCTCGCCATAGACTTCGGGATAGCGGTAGTATACACGAGAGACGAAAAAGATACAGCAGAATACCTGTACCAGATAGCCAAAAGAGAGCAGATAGATGAGGGACGGGAGATAAGACTTAGGGGTAGCAGGAAACCACTGCTCCTGAGAGAGAAGCAGCGGTATGTTGTTGAGTCACTGCCTAATGTCTCCTCAGTGCTTGCCAAGAGACTCTTGGATGAATTCCAGACTGTTGAGGAGATCATGAAAGCCCCAGAGGATAAACTAAGAAACGTGGATGGCATAGGAGAAAAGAAGGCGAAAGATATAAGGAAGGTGATTGAGGCGAGATACGGGCAAAAATAGCTGTTTTTAAACACCTAATCCTCTATACTATATGGTTAACGGCCACAGCGGACAGGAAACACCCGTTCCCATCCCGAACACGGAAGTTAAGCTGTCCAGCGATCCAGGCGGTACTGCTTAATAAGTGGGAAGCCTGGGACGCTGTTAACCATCTGCTATTAATTTCTTTCTCCAAGATGGATATACCACCAATGCATCCCCGCTATAAATCCCTCAGAGAGAGATATCTCCTTGTTCAAGGCCTCAGAGATGGTATCGTAGCAGAGGCAGGATTAATAGCCCACGGACGGGGTGAGGCATTCGACTACCTGCTGGGGGAGGAAACCACTCCAGAGGCGGTGAAGGCAGTTAAGGCAGCGACTGCGATGCTTTTATTATCGGAAAACCCTGTGATATCAGTCAACGGCAACACAACGGCCCTAGCATCCAAGGAGATAGTGGAACTCTCCAGGATATTGAATGCGAAACTTGAAGTGAACCTGTTCCACAGAACCAGGGAGAGAGAGGAGAAGATACAGGAAATACTCCTGAATAACGGAGCAGGGAGGGTGTATGGTGTGGGAGAAAACGCAAGCGAAAAAATACCCGGCATAGACTCCAAAAGAGGGAAGATAGACCCTAAAGGGATACAATCCTCTGATGTGGTATTCGTACCACTGGAAGACGGAGACCGCACCGAGGCCCTGATTGCTATGGGAAAGAAGGTGATAGCAGTAGACCTAAACCCTCTATCCAGAACAGCACAGAAGGCAACAGTGACCATAGTAGATAACATAACGAGAGCAATACCTAAATTGATGGAAACAGCCACGGGATACAGGGAAACAGAGCAGGGAAAACTGAGCGAAATGGTCAAGGAATTCAACAACAAAAAAAACCTGAAACAGATCATAGAAAAGATGAGAGCGGGTATTTAATTTCCTAAAATAAAACATAATATACGCTAATGCAGGGGTGGCTAAGTCCGGTAAGGCGGTCGGCTGCAGACCGACAATTCGGGGGTTCAAATCCCTCCCCCTGCTTGAGCTTTTCTTTTAGAAAAAGAAAAACCTCAACCAAAAGAGAAAAAAAGTTACTTTGCTCAAGCTTTTCTAAACCCTGAAAATAAATATGATACTATGCCTCTCACACCATTTCACTTGGGTCCAGCCCTGCTAATCGGGTTGCTTTTATTTAATATATTGCATCTACCTACTTTTCTGGTTGCTAATGTTATCGTCGATTTGAAATCCATTATTATGGTGCTTACAGGACACTACCCCATGCATGGCTTCCTCCACACTTTTATCGGAGGCTCGCTTATAGCAGCCCTCCTGTCGCTTATCATGATCCTCTTTGTTGATAGAATCCAAAAAATAATGACCCCCTTAAGGCTGAAACAGAATAACTCTCGGAAAAAAATCTGGCTCACCT
>JAOZNG010000200.1 GCA_029933895.1 archaeon | reverse complement strand
ATCCCTCTCCCTTACCGTTCAACGCTGACACCTGATAGAGATACTCCACCCCATTTTCCACCTCTGTGTCGTTGTACTCCCTGCCCTCCACCTCTACCAGCAACTTACCGTCCCTGTACAGCCGATAGCCGACAATCTCATCCCCACCATCCTGGGCAGGTTCACTCCAGTATATGTGTGCATACCCATCTCCGGCCTCACCCCACACGTTCACCGGCGGATCCGGCGGCACCGCCACCTTCACCCTCAACACCTCACTATACTCCCCCTCACCATACACGTTCACCGCAGACACGCGGTAATAGTACGTCTGGCCTTTCGTAAGTCCAGTATCGTTGTAATATGTAGTCTCGTTCCCTACTGTGGTGAGAAGTGTCTCATTGCCGGAACTCGTACCACGATATATCCTATATCCTGTAATCGGCAATCCTCCATCATCTGCTGGTGCTTTCCATGTAAGAACTACATATCCATCTCCTGCTCTCGCTACCAAGTTCCGAGGTGCAGATGGTGCAGACACCTGCCATCTCAAAAGAGGATAGGTCCCACCGTCAATTATGATCCAGGTATTCACAAAATCCCAACCCGCAGATGTGAACGTTGTTTTATTTTTCATCTCATCCGTTGTTTTTCCTGTTCCACCTGCGCTCCTGGTCTGCCCTGTAGTGTTTATGTCCCAGAAACTAGCAATTATTGTTCCGCCTTCTTTGTACCCAATCAATCCGCCCACATTATATGAACCTTTCACTTTACCAGCGGCATAAGAGTATTTCACCGTCCCTTGACAATTATACCCAACTAGACCACCTATATCGGCGCGTCCGCTTACATTGCTGATGGCATAACTGTTGTTCACCGTCCCACGATTATGCCCAACGAGACCACCTACAAGTACATCTCCGCTCACATTACTGGCAGCATAACTGTTGCTCACAGTCCTTTTATAACTCTCCCCAACGAGACCACCTACAAATACATCTCCGCTTACATTGCCGGTGGCATAACTGTTTCTCACCATCCCGCGATCATTATACCCAATGAGACCACCCACATAATCTCCACCGATCACGCTCACGTTCACCACTCCGATATTCTTCACTATTCCCTTATTATCACCAAACAATCCAATCTCAGCAGCGAATGAGATATTGATATTCAGATTTGACACTGTGTGGTTATTCCCATCAAACTCCCCCGCAAAGTACGGTATGTACAGATTTGGCTCCGATGATAAATCCAGATCCGCAGCCAGCCGGAATTTGTAGTTCATGTCCGCAAAACCCAGCAGGTCCTTCAATCCCTGCACACTGTTTATCTCGTAATACCCTCCTGCTGGAATCAGCGTAGAGGAGTAATCTGATATATTAAGATGCAATCCGTGCGAAAACCAGTCGTTGTATTGATAATCAAACAGCCCTCCTATCGTTAAATAATGTCCACCGTTAATTAGCACTTTACTCACATTGTAATGCGAATTGAGCACTATACCATGATAATTAAATCCAATAAGGCCACCTGTACGGCCCTTATTTCCTCTCACATTGCTAGTGGCACAACTGTTTCTCACCATCCCATAATTAAGTCCGACGAGACCGCCTATATCTTCGCCTCCACCCACATTACCAGTGGCATAACTGTTGTTCACTGTACCTCCATTAAATCCAACGAGCCCGCCTGCCAACTCCCCGCCCACATTGCCAGTGGCATAACTGTTGTTCACTGTACCATCATTCCATCCAACGAGCCCGCCCACCCAGGTTCCACCCGCCACGGTTACATTCACTAGACCAACATTCTCAATTACCGCATTACCTGATGTCTGGCCGAACAGCCCTACACCATTCTGCGGGAAGCGCTTTATATAAAGGTTGATTATCTTATGACCCCTCCCGTCAAATGTCCCAGTGAAAGGTGAGGCCGGGGTTCCAATTGGAGCAAATCCCAACTCCCTATTCCATTTGTGCGTAACTGATGCATCAATGTCATTAGCAAGCGCATAGTGGCCAGCCAGGTTTTTGCTCATGTTCTGAAGATCATAAACATTGTATATCCATATTACCGTGTTATCGGTGGGTTCTTCCCCGCTCACAATATTTCTATCTACACCTTTTATTACATCAGAAACACTAACTCCGCTAAAAACACCGAGCACCTCAACGAATAGAACCAATCCTATAATGATTTTCCTTTCCATCATAATCTACCCCTCCAGGTGATGGATTCTATTTTGTCGTCTATTCACTATATCAACTCCCTTCTTCACTCTTCACTTCCTCCTTCTCTCCTGATCTTCCCTTCCTCATTACCGCATACACAACCATTCCCGTGATAACTCCTACCGCTATCACCAACAGAATCCACCAATTACCCCTTCCCTCACCACCCGTCTTATTCCCGTCCACACCCTCCCCTCCCTTCTCATACTTCACCTTAACCTCCTCGCCCCTATCTCCTTCCCCCAACTCATTATACGCACTAACACAATAACGATACTCTCTG
>JAOZNG010000199.1 GCA_029933895.1 archaeon | reverse complement strand
AGTCTGCTAAGTATCCTGGGTTGTGGTGCTGTATTGCCACAGTCAAGGACAGCAAGGGGAACAAGATAACCGTGAAGAAAGGCTTAGGTTTAGACAAGAAGGATTGACAGCGATGAAGTGGTTAGCTATATTGGTCTTTGTGCTGGTTGTTTTGCCTTTGACGGTGGGTGCTGTAGTCCACACCTACATTATTACTCCAGAGGCTGTAGCGGAAGAATTCGTGGCAAAGTGGGACTACCAGTGTCCTGGTTGGGAAACAAAGTTTGTGCTCTACCTGAAGGGCTCTGGCGACAGTTGGACGGAGGTCCAAGAGCTTGCTTCCAAGTGCGATGACGGTGAAGTCGGAACGAAGGACTTCGAAGAAGCGTTCACCTATGATGTTGTTCCTGGGCGGAGCTACACATTCGGACTGACAGCGAAGAATGCTGATAACGAGAGCGACAAAGCAGAAGCCACGGTCTATGTCCCTTGTCCTAAGCCTGTAATACCAGAAGGCTTCATTATATTACTGTTGGAGGATTAAATGGAAAATGCTTTGATAGATGGCAATCACAATGCTAGTTTGTTAGCTGAGGATGCAGACAATGCAGGGGAGACTCAACGTTTGAAGTCGAGGGGTGGAGCGTTGCTCACCGCTGCTGGGCCATCGGCTTCATCTCTCGGAGATGGAGTGAAAGATGTGTCTACGGCAGGCACAGCGGAGCGGCTTGTAGCTGCGAGCACTTCGTGCAGGTGGGTAATCGTCGTTGCGAAGTATGGAAATGCTGGAAAGGTTTATGTTGGTGCTTCGACTGTAGACGCTAGCAATGAGAGGGGAGCTCCATTGGACCCTGGAGATAGCATTAGGTTGGACGTGGAGGACCTACACGAAGTGTGGCTTGATGTGGAGAGTAATGGGGACGGTGTCTCCTTTGTATATGGTAAGGAGTAGAGGATGTTCAACTATGGAGCTATAAACAGACGGATAAAGGCAGAGTTCCTTGATTACGGTGCAGCACAATCGGGCAGGATACTCGAGTATGTAGATGCTTCGCATGTGAAATGTCTTGCTGGGTGTGCCTTCAATGTCGGAGGACACTTGTTCATTGTGCCTTCTGACGTCAACATAGGCTGGTCGAATCTAGATGCTGGGAGTGAAGCGAATGACACATTCTACTACGTGTATGCTTGCAGGTCGGCGGGTGGCTTGACCTTCAAGGTGAGTACTAATTCAAGCGTGCCGACTGGATTTACTGCAGCTACCTCGAAGAGGATAGGCGGATTTTTCAACAACTCCAGCGGTGATATCGTTTCAGGTAGTGTATGGGACATAGCCCAGCCGTTAACTAATGCAGCTTGGGGATGCACAATAAGTGCAAGTAATTGGGGCACAGCTCCATCTAATCTGAATAATGCTATTGATGGAGACCCTTCAACAGTAACTGGGACTGGTAGTAAAACAACAGCTGGTTCAGCCACGGTAGGTAATGTTGATTTAGATTTTGGAGAAGAGGGTGTATATCTCATTTCTGCGAAAATAGGAATATGGACTGATGCAGGAATATTGTATGTTTACCCTTATTCCAAGCCAGATGGTTCTAATTGGCAGCATCCAGGACCTCACATTGCTCAGTCAGGGTCGGGAACTGAAAGAGTGATGAATATTTATGCTTTTATCGCAAGTGGTCAACACTTCAGGTTAAATTTCTGGGTAAGTGCAGCAGCAACAGCAAATGTAAAGATATATCAAATTTGGGCATACAGATTAGACAAGAAGTAAAGGGGACAATGATGGCTGACTATGAAGAGTTAACTAGCATAGAACAGACGAAGCTCCAAGAACATGCATGGCTACAGAGAATACTGAAGAAACTTGATGAGACCTCTGCCAGAGAAGACATGAAAGAGGTAGACCGCACGATTGAGGCAAGGGAGAAGTATAAGTTGAGTATTCTCGCAGGTAAGACACCTGAGCAAGTGGATGCTTATATAGATGAGCACGTGATTGACTTGAAAAGTGTGAGGGAGTTCTTGAAGAAACTGAGCAGAGTTTTACTTGTCCTAGTGAAAAGTGAGTGGGGAGCGTGAGATGACTGTTGTGAAGATAGTTGCATTGCTGCTGTGCATCTTGCTCTTGGTAGGGTGTGCTGCTCATATGAGGAGCTTTACCAAGAGCTATGATAGATTTATGAGGCAAGCCGATAGGCTTGCTGCTGTGCTGTGCTCGCACAGCGAGTTCTCGGTCTGCTACTGGAAAGCGGCTCTTGGTGAAGATATTGGCAAAATGCCTGCCGAGGCAATGGAAATTCTTGAGGAAATTGAGCGGACCGTCAAGGGTCGTAAGGTCGAAGACCTCACGGAGTGCGAAAAGGGCAAGCTGTTAGGCCTGTGGCAGCGATTCACTTATCTTGTGGGTAAAGACGTTATCAAGCGTGTTGTTCCGTTCATGGTTAAGTTTGCGGGAGCACTGTGATGGACGAAGTCTTTGTGAGAGCAATAGAGTTTGTGAAGCTGCTTAAGCAGTGGGTCCT
>JAOZNG010000198.1 GCA_029933895.1 archaeon | reverse complement strand
AGATAAACGATCTTTTACTGTTTAGAATGAGGAGGTTCTATATTCAAAATGCTTATCATTTAATGAAATAGAAGGTAAGGTATGTCACTATTTTCATGTTATCTGTTTCTACCCTGCCTTCTTCAAGCGGTCTCTGTTCAAAATGAAAAAACGGATATCGCCATACCTGTTCTAATGGGATTATTATTCATACCTTTAATTCTAATCACTTATTTTCAAAATAGACACACAATAAAAGAATAATCTTTCTGTATGTGTTTAGATGGTACGTTGGGGTTCTCCTCCTTTCAAGCATGAATAAACCATACCATTAGTAGGAGGAGAATGAGATTGATGATTGTTGGACTTGATGTCCACAAGAAAGTGTGTTATGGGGCCGTGATGGACGAGAAGGGGAAGGTGGCCAAGCAGGCCAAGTTCACCAACGACCCCGAGGGAGTGGAAGCATTCATGGAAGGCCTCACAGAGGCTCAGGTGGCCATGGAGGCGGGGTACTGCTGGCAGCCCATATACGACGCCCTAGAAGACTCGGGGCACGACGTGAGGCTGGCCCACCCGAAGGAGGTGAAAGCCATCGCCAAAGCCAGGGTGAAGACCGACAAGATCGACTCCCAGACCCTGGCCCACCTCCTCAGAGCCGACCTGCTACCCGAGTCATACGTGCCACCCCCAGACATCCGAGATCTCCGGGACAGGGTCAGGAGGAGGGCGTTCCTCGTCAACATGCGCACCATGGTGAAGAACCGGGTTCACTCTGAGCATGCGAAGCGGGGAGTAAGGCTGGGGGTGTCCCTGTGGACCCGGGAGGGAAGAGCCCTGCTCAGAGGCCTGGCGTTGGAAGCAGTAGACCAGGTCCTACCCGTCCTGGACACCCTGGACGATCAGATAGCCGTCATATCCCGGGACCTGAAGCGGAGGTGCGGAGAGGATCCCCGGGCCAGGCTGCTCACCACGATACCCGGCGTCGGCTACTACACCGCCCTGCTCATAGTCTCCGAGATCGGCGACGTCAACCGGTTCCCTGACTCGGGGAAGCTCTGCAGCTACGCGGGCCTCGTGCCCACGGTGAGGCGCAGCGGAGGCACCACACGGCACGGAGGCATCACCAAGGAGGGGTCCAGGTGGCTCAGGTGGGCGCTGACCCAGGCGGTTCACACCCATATCCGATACGAGACAAGCCTCACACGGTTCTACAGGCGTCTGGCGGAGAAGAAGCCCAACCAGGTGGCCGTGATGGCGACGGCCCGGAAGATGCCGGGAGGTGGTCTACTGGATGCTGCGTAACGATGAGCCGTATCATCCGGGTTCGGGTGTGGTAGACCCCGTGCACCGTCACCGGGAGATCTGACTCTGGAACATATGTGACCCCGACCATTGAGCTTGCGGGTTGGACCGCGTTGTTTAGATTGGGGGCGTCGTCAGGCGGAAACCATGGTGCGGCTACGCGTGTTGACCGCGGATAAGAGAATGCCGCTTGGGAAGCTCCGGCGGGGTCAGGAGAAACGTTAAGAAGGGGAATGATAGAGGAGAAGACGAGGGAGGAGAACCCTTCAACATAAGAGCTCTTGGTCCATGCGGCGGTCAGGCTGTCTGCCATCGCCCTAGACGGGTCCAAGCCCCGCTGTTTCCAAGTGGCCAGCAGCGTCATCATCGTCTCGTAGATCCTGGTACCCTTACCGTTCCTGAACGCCCGAAAGATCTTCCTCTGAACCACATGCTCCCGAAGAGCCCGCTCCGCCCTGTTACTCGTAGGCTCCACACCCGGCGTCGTGACGAAGGTGAACCAGTAGCCGAAGCCGTTGCGCACCTTCTGGACGAACCTCGCAGTCTCCTCGCAGCCGTACCCCTTATCAAGCCAGTACCGTAACCGCCCCCCCAGCGTTCCTCCTAAGCCTTGCACGCTCCTCGGGCGGCGGATCCTCCAGCAGGGAGGCCTTCAGGCCCACGTACAGCCTGTGTAGAGCCCCCCGGAGAGGCATCGCACCCTCAACCCTCTCGGCGAGCCAGTCCGCCTCCCTGAGGAGGTGCGCCCAGTCCCGCTGGATGCGCTTCGTGAAGCTGGGATAGGACTTCCACCCATCGCATACGATGACTCCGTCGAAGCCTTCTCCCAGGATCTCCTCCAGGACCCGTTTGCCTCTGCTCTTCCTGACCACTATCAACGTCTCGCTCCGGGTCGTGAAGGCCCAGGTCCAGTGCAGGTCGCCGTCCACCTTCGCCCCGGTCTCGTCCACGTAGACCACGTCTGCGGCCCTTATCCGCCGGAGGACCCCCTCGTACTCGGGCCTCAGCCAGCCGCTTACCCGTCGGGTGGCGTCCAGCGCGGTCGCCGGGGTCACCCGGAGCCCGTATGTCCGGTCCAGGGATTCGCAGACCTTCACGTAGGGCAGCCGCTCCTCGTACTTCATCAAGGTGGCCTGGACCAGAACGTTCTTTCCAAACCTCCCGCTGGGAGGACAACCCGGGTGCCGACTGACGGTGCTGGAACCACACGTTCCGCATTCCCACTGGAACTCCC
>JAOZNG010000037.1 GCA_029933895.1 archaeon | reverse complement strand
ATAAATAGTTACCATTGCATTGAATTATTCAACAAAGCACAGGAAGGTAGATGGTATTTAAATAATGACTCAAATATATATTTCCCTTACACTGTGGAACCCGCTTTCTGGGTGCACTGGATGCGTCTGGTGCACGCCAGGTAACATTAGCTGAATCAATAAAAAAATGGCTCGCATGCATGCACGCAGGAGAGGTAAATCCGGCTCGAAGAAACCCAGCAGGAGGCATAGAGAATGGCTGGGCTACGACATCAAGGAAATAGAGGAACTGATCGTGAAGCTGGCGAAGGAAGACAAGACACCCAGCGAGATAGGCAGCATCCTCAGAGACAGCTACGGTATTACCAGCGTGAAGGATGCCACCAGTAAGAAACTACGGTATTTCCTCGAGAAAAACAAGCTGGCATCAGACATTCCAGAAGACCTTGAAAACCTCATCCAGAAAGCAGTTAACCTCAGGAAACACCTTGAAGCCCATAAAAAAGACATACACAACAGGAGAAACCTCACCCTTATTGAGTCAAAGATCAGGAGACTTGTGAGATACTACAAGAACACCAGAAAGCTGCCAGCTGACTGGAGATACGATCCCGAGAAAGCGAAGCTCATGATAAGATGAAAGCTAAGGCCTTACTTAAAACCCGGTCAATGGATGCGTCAAGTGTCGCGGAATCACTTCAAACAGATAATACCGTAATGGAAGACCTGAGGATTAAGACAATACACGAGGGAAGATACGTAGTAACCCATGCGGAGTCAGGGAACCTGAACTGTTTGATGAATACATTGGATGACCTGATATGCTGCCAGATGGTTGCGGAGAAAGTGATTCAATAAAAAAAAAATGGCGCGCAAGAAGATTTCATCGTGGAAAAAAAAGCAGTTCTTTGAAATAGTAGCGCCCAAGGAATTCGAGTACAGGAAGGTCGGTGAGTGCATAGCAAACGATCCGGATAGTATTATGGGGAGAACAGTTGACGTGTCCCTCTGGGAGATGCTGAAGGATAAAACAAAACAACATATGAAGATTATCTTCGAAATCATAGATATTAAGGGTGGGAAAGCCCACACCCGCTTCAAGAAATTCGAGGTCAACCCCGGCTACCTGAGGTCTAAGGTGAAGAAGGGCTCCAGCAAGATAGACAGTATAATACATTTAAAACTAAAGGATGATGTGAAGATACATGTCAAGGTCATAACCCTAACCCACAAGCATGTTTCATCATCAAAGGAGAGGGACATAAGAAGCAAGGTCTCAGAGATCATTGAATCCTATAGAAATCGCAGGATAAACGATTTCGTCCAGCAGGCTATTGCAGGCAAGATGGGTAGCAACATATACAAGGAAGTGAAGAGGATAAGTCCTGTAAGGCGTGTTGAGGTCGAGGAAATAAAGGCTCTCTGATTATTCGAATTTTTTGCAGTAAAGGAAGGCTGCAGGTATTTTTTCTATCACATCAGTGGCGGTATAGCAGTAGCCTTTCTCTTTCATGCACAGGTCTCCTGCCATCCCGCAGATAAATGCGGCAGCTGAAGCCACGTTAAATAAGGCTGTTTCCTGGTTGCATGCCAGAGCCCCCACGATACCAGCCAAGACATCCCCGGTGCCTCCAACAGTCAACCCCGCATTTCCTGTGTTATTCAACTTAACACTTATGCCATCGGATACCACATCCACGGGGCTTTTTAACAGGATTACTGTACCGGTTTCATCTGCGCGCTCCCTTACCACATCAGGGCTGTCCGGCACCTCACCGAAGAGCGTCTCGAACTCCCCCCTGTGTGGGGTTAATATCACCCTCCCATCAGAGTATCTGCTTAAATCCTTTTCCCTCAGGAGTTTAAGGGCGTCGGCATCAAATACTACAGGCTTCTCTGTCTTCCTCAGGATTTCCTTAACTGCATCCCGTGACTGTTTCTTTGTTCCCATACCGTTGCCTACCACCAGGGAGTCATGTCTAACCTCTAGGAGATTCCCCACATCCTTTGGGCTTAGATAGTGTTCAGATCCAAGCTCTACGTAGATCAGGTCAGGGTCTGATTTGATTCCCTCCAAGACACAGGAGGGTGCTGCCACAATAGACAGGTCTGCTCCGCTTCTAAGCGCGGAGACGGCAGCCAGCAGGGGGGCGCCGAGGTAATCCCTGCTTCCTCCTGCTATAAGTACCCTGCCGAAAACGCCCTTGTGTTCCTCCCCGCTTCTCCTTGGAACTGCCAGGTAGACATCACCTGGACCTGCCCGCAGTTCCGCCTCTTGTGGTATCCCTATGCCAGCAATCTCTGCATTCTCTGTCTTGGGCAGATGAAGGGATAGAACCAGGTCAGCTTCGATTACAGGGTAATCAACAGAGATTTTATAAGACCTTGATGCGTTTATGGTATCAACTATGTTTTTCACAGGCTGCCTCAGCTCTCCCCTGACGCCTGTGCCGACCAAGGCTTCGATTATGCAATCGAATCCTGCTAGTTCGCTTCTGAGTTCCCCGCACTGCGTGGAGTCGGTCACGTATCCGAGTTCTATGGAATCCAGTTTCTCTATTATTCCGAAATTTCTCTGGTTTTCCTCTGTCCTCTCTCCCTTCAGGGAATAGACCTTCACCTTTTTTCCCATGGAGGAGAGGTGTCTGGCAGCCACCAGGCCATCTCCCCCGTTGTTGCCTGTCCCGCAGAATACCGCTATTTTCTCGTAGGAGGAGGCTCTTAATGCAACCTCCTTGCCCGCGTTTTCCATCAACAGAAGACCGTCTACGCCGAGATAGGAGGCGTTCATATCCAGTGCCTTAGCAAGCCTCAGGTTATCCATCAGAGCAACCTCATCATCTAACGGTAGTATGCCATCTCCTTAACTCCTTCACCGTTGCCTTTCTCGAAGGCGTTTATATCCAGCTTGGATATGGAGGGTTGTATTTTCTTCAGGGCCTCTTCGAAGTGCTTCATTGAGACCTTATCTGAATCGATGCTTTCCCTGAGAGATACCATAGCAGCCTCCCTGCATATTGCTTCAATATCCGCGCCACTGTATCCCTTGGTTTTCTCAGCCAGCTCGTTGAATTCCACACCCTCTAGGGGCATGTTGCGGGTATGTATGTTGAATATCTCCAGCCTGGCATCCCTGTCTGGCACGGGCACAACAATCCTGGTATCGAATCTGCCAGGTCTTAAGAGAGCAGGGTCTATTATATCAGGCCTGTTCGTCGCCCCAATAATCATCACATTCTCCAGGTCTTCTATGCCGTCCATCTCGGTCAGTATCTGATTCACCACGGTCTCTGTTACATGGGAACCGACAGAGTCCTCCCCCCTTCTCCTGGGGGCGAGGGCGTCTATTTCATCAAATAATATTATTGTTGGCGCGGTCTGCTTAGCCTTCTTGAAGATTTCCCTTACCGCCTTCTCTGATTCCCCAACCCATTTAGAAAGGAGTTCCGGTCCCTTGACTGCTATCATGTTAGCCTCTGACTCGTTTGCCGCTGCCTTAGCCAGAAGGGTTTTACCGCACCCTGGAGGACCGTTTAGGAGTATCGCCTTGGTTGGCCTGATTCCCATCTTCTTAAACGCTTGCGGGTATTTCATAGGCCACTCCACAGCCTCCTTCAGGAGGCTCTTCACCTCCTCCAGGCCGCCGATGTCTGTCCAGTTAACGTCTGGTACTTCCACCAGCACCTCCCTCAGGGCTGAGGGAGAGACCAGCTTTTTGGCATTAATGAAGTCTTTCCGCTCCACCTTCAGCGAATCCAATACCTCCACCGGGACCTCATCCTTCTCCAGGTCTATATGTGGCAGTATCCTCTTGAGGGTCTGCATGGCAGCCTCCCTGCTCAGAGACGCTAAATCCGCTCCCACAAACCCGTGGGTGGACGCTGCTATCTCATCTAAGTCGACGTTATCTGATAGGGGCATGTTTCTTGTGTGTATCTGGAGTATCTCTTTCCTGCCATCTCTGTCTGGCACGCCGATTTCTATCTCCCGGTCGAATCTCCCCGGTCTTCTTAGCGCAGGGTCTATTGAGTTAGGTCTGTTTGTTGCACCAATAACCACCACGTTACCTCTCTCCATCAGCCCGTCCATTAGGGCAAGCAGTTGAGCTACCACCCTTCTCTCTACCTCACCTTTGGTTTCCTCTCTCTTTGGTGCGATAGAGTCCAGCTCGTCTATGAAGATTATGGATGGGGAGTTTTCCTGTGCCTCCGAGAATATCTCCCTCAGCTTTCTCTCTGATTCCCCGTAGTATTTGTCCATTATTTCAGGTCCATTAAGCGGCAGGAAGTAGGAGTTTGTTTCGCTTGCTACCGCCCTGGCTATCAGCGTCTTTCCTGTTCCGGGAGGGCCGTACAATAGGAGACCCTTCGGGGGCAGTATCCCAAGTTTCTCGAATAATTCAGGGTGTTTCATGGGTAGTTCCACCATCTCCCTGACCCGGGATATCTCTTCCTTGAGCCCTCCAATGTCCTCGTATCTAACAGCCAGCTCTGTTGGCTCCATCCTGAAGGGTTTCTCCCTGATCTCAAGGTTTGTATTGTTTAGTACCTGGATCACGCCGGAGGGTTTTGTTTTAGCCACTACAAAGGGTATGGCCTGTCCCAGCACGCCGATGGAGAGATTGTCGCCTTTCATCATCGGCCTGCCCAGGAATCTCTGTTTTATGTGGCTGGCGAAGTCCCCGCCGAACTTTATTTCGTGTTTTATCGGAGCTATTATTATACTCTTGGCCGGGTGGGTTTCTGCCTTCCTGATTGAGACCCTGTCCCCCAGTGATGTCCCTGAGTTTTGTCTTATGAGGCCGTCCATTCTTATTATGCCCGCTCCCCTGTCCTGTGGATGCAGTGGCCATACTATGGCTGCCGTGACTTTATTGCCACTGATTTCGATTATGTCACCTGATGTGACTCCAAGGGATTTCATTGTTATTTCATCTATTCTGGCTATGCCCCGACCCACATCGTTCTGGAGGGCTTCCATGACCTTAAGCTCTATGTTTTTGTCTTTTATCATTACAAACACGCAAGGATACTGCGATCTTTAGGTCGCAGAGGAATTATATGATATCCCTTACCTTGCGTTTACACCTCCTTCTGTTTTCAACGTTTTAGCGTGTTTATGGATTCATGCAGGATTCAGTTTCGCTGAATCTGCACGCAGCAAGAGCTATGCTCTTGCTCACGTATCACACCCTTCAGGGTGTGGTTGTTGATTTCTTTATGTGATGTTGCTGGATTAAAGATAGTGCAACACATATATCAGATTTAACATATAAAAATCAGGTTAATGCTTCATGAACTCCCTCAAAAGAGAGGTAGCATAACACCCCTTAGATAAAACAAAACGCAGCTCAACCATACGCCTGCCAGGTGAATAATCATCTCCAGACACGCCTAGAACCTCAAAATCCCGGCAGACAGCAAAAGCATCCCTTAAGGATCCCATGGAGCCAAGCTCAGACAGAGCAGATACCCTGAAATCATCAACCGACACACCCTCATCATATAGTATGGAGGCGGTGACCTCATCCACCCTGCTCTTGAAGCCAACCAACGGAAGCCTCTCCACAGGAATCTGTTCCCTTAGATAGTAACTCAAGGCCCTGTTGAATATGAAAGACTGGTAGGCATGAACGAACATCCTCTTTAAGCCGGAGGGCAGCTGCTTTAGAGCACCCCCGTAGTCGCCTTCATTCCTGATCAGGTGGTTTATGAGTGAATGCTCGTACTCCAGATGACGCGGGTATTCCTTCACAGCACGCCTGTAATCTCCGGAAACACTCAGGGACTCCCTCGCCTCTCTGGCTGAGTTGCTCTCCTCAGGGAAGGAAGCAGTGAGGTAAACCATAACCGCCCCCTCAAGATCGCCTTTAACAATCTCCCTCCCAACCAGGTGGGTGATGGGTCTCCTAGAGCCGAAACGCTGTATACCGAAGAAGTTAGGGAAGCCGGCCCTGAGTTCATTAGCTATTTCATCTATTCTCTCTCTGATCTCCCTCACCGATAAATCAATGCCTCTGACCCTGATGGTGAACCTGTTCCCCTCCAGGTCACCTAGATTTATTCTCTTATCCGAATAGCTATAGTCTCTGAGGTGTATGTCCCTCAGGTTTACTTTCCCTAAATCAGAGACGGAGATATTCCAGACCGAAACCCTCTGTGTGGTTAACGCCCTCTTATCTTTCGTGCCCGCATAACCTATACGCTTCCTGCTGACCCTCAAGGCCTTAGACAACTCTTTCATCGCTCCAAGGGTGCTCCGGTTTTTTTTCTCCAGGGTTAAATGCAGCTGCTCTCCCTTTCTCCCCGGCTCCAGACCAAGGGATTTACCCGCCTTAAGAATCAAACCTTGGGGAGTTATCTCCTCAACAATAAAGTCTTCGGGAAGCTGCTTTATTCCCCCACCCAGACCCGGTGTCTTGGACTTGTAGACCTCCAGGCCAACCTCTCTCTCAAGCTGTGATTTATCCATGGATTATATAATATTACTTATGCCATCATTAAGTGAGATGCAGCAACAGGTCAGGGAATACGACAAAAAACACGGTTGGAGCGAGGACAAGGCAAGCCATATAGTATTGCATATGACGGAGGAGCTGGGGGAGATAGCCAGACGCGTCCTTAGAAGAGACGGCTACAAGAAGGAAGTCTTCAGCAGGAAGGAACTGGCCGAGGAGCTGACAGACATCCTCTACCTGAACCTGAAGCTGGCTAACACGTTCAAGATAGATCTGCAGGCGGAATGGGGTCTTATGTGGGAGCGCTACAGGAACAAGAAAACAAATCGTTCTTAAATCCTGTCTGCGATATTATTATCTGATGGGTGAAATAAAGGATCTCTTGGATGACTTAATTAAGCCTACTCCTGCCAAGGTTCTGGTATTTTTTATTGTGGGAGTATGCCTGTTGTCTGTTGAATTCACGGATAAGGTGTGGTGTTATCAGGGGCTTCCGCTTCCCATATACCAGTGGTGTGGACCGGATAACATAACAAGAGACCATACCCTCTTTCTGGGGCATTCACTGGTAGCAGATCTGCTTCTATGGTACCTCCTAGGATGTCTGCTTTCATGGCTCCTCACCCTCCTGTACAATAAATACCTTAATATCACCTGAAAAATGTCAATCTACAGAGCATACGACATCAGGGGAGTCTACAACCAGGATTTAACCGTTGAGGTGGCTGAATACATCGGGAAAGCCTACGCTACATATATTGATGGAGGCGAGGTTGTGGTGGGCTTCGACGCGAGGGAAAGCTCCACCCAGTTAAGGGATTCCCTGGTTAAGGGTTTAACTTCAGGGGGATGTGATGTGGTGGATGTGGGTATGGTGCCCACGCCCCTGCTTTATTTCACCATATCCCATTTCAACAAAGATGGGGGTATAATGATCACCGGCTCCCATAATCCACCGGAATATAACGGCTTCAAGCTCTGCAGGGGAACCCATGCCCTCTACGGGGAGGGGATCCAGGAACTCAGGAGGATAATAGAATCAGGGGAATACAGGAGGGGGGATGGTGGCGTTAAAAAACTGGAGGTGAAGGAGACATATCTAGGATATTTAGCGGAGAGAATAAATCTGGATAAAAAGATCAAGGTGGTGGTGGACGGAGGTAATGGGGCGGTTGATGACATAGCAGAGCGATTATTCAGGAGGCTGGGCTGCCAGGTATCATGCATCTACTGCCAGCCTGATGGCTCGTTCCCCAATCATTTCCCGGACCCTACAGTGGACGAGAACCTCAGGGATTTGATAGATGAGGTCAGGGAGGAGGAAGCAGACCTTGGTGTTGCATTCGACGGCGACTGCGACAGACTTGGTGTGGTAGATGATAGCGGAAAGATTGTTAGAGGCGACCAGATACTGGCTCTTTTCTCGAGGCAGGTTTTGGATAGACATCCCGGCTCCAGGATTATTTTTGAGGTTAAGTGCAGCCAGGCCTTGATTGATGAAATAAGGGAGGGAGGTGGTGTTCCCGTAATGCACCGGACAGGGCATTCCTTCATCAAGAAAAAGATGAGAGATGAGGATTCTCCCTTGGCTGGTGAGATGTCAGGTCACTTTTTTTTCGCAGACAACTACTACGGATTCGATGACGGGATATATGCAGCAGCCAGGTTGATGGAGATATTATCTGGCAGCGGAGAAACCCTTACAGGTCTTGTTGAGGGGATGCCGCACTACTATTCCACACCCGAGATCAGGTTAAGATGTGGCGAGCAGGAGAAGTTTGAGATAGTGGAGGATATGAAGAGAAAATTCAGTAAAGGATATGATGTGATAGACATAGACGGTGTCAGGGTAGAGTTCGGAGATGGATGGGGGCTGGTGAGGGCCTCGAACACGGAGCCAGCTATAATCCTGAGATTCGAGGCTAAGACCAGGGAAAGGCTTGAGGAGATTAAGGGGATAATAGCCAAGGAGCTGGTTAAGTTCCCTTCTTTAGCTACTCAACCAATACTTTAGTCTGTGATGAGAAAGGGTTAGCTGAATTCCGTTCATGGAATGATGATGAGGCTTATGAGCACTGAGGAAATCAACAACTCCACCCTTTAGGGTGGAGTATGTAACCTATAAATTGATGTGATGGGTATTCATTCACTCCACCTGGGTTTCCCGTATCTCTTGATTCGGTAATAAATTTAGTCGACCTCATCCAAAGGTCGGGATGAGGCTTATGAGCACTGAATGGGTTTGTGGCTTTATAGTGGATGGTGTTTAATGGATAATATGGGGAAAAAGGTTTTAATCCTCGACGACCAGAGATTCAGTCGCATTAAGGTGATATCTCTTCTAAAAAAGAAGGGGTTCAGGGAGTTTATTGAGTCCTCGAGCGTAGAGGATGCTCTCGATAAATATAAGAGAGAGAAGCCCTACTTTGTCTTGCTTGACGTAATCCTCCCGGGAAAATCCGGTAAAGAGTTCCTGAGGGAGATATTGGAGCTGGATCCTGAAGCCAGGGTTTTCGTGATGAGTGTGTTAAGCAGGGAGGAAGACATGAAGGATTGCCTGGAGTTAGGCGCATCCGGTTATTTAACCAAACCCTTGACTGAGGATAAACTGGAGCATATAATGTACACCCTGAAGCATCTGGATGGTTAGATCAGGTCATCTGGTATCCTCTGGTTTCTGAATAAGTCTTTGATTTCCTCCCTCGCCCTTATCAGCTCAGCTGAGCCACCCCATAGGAGGACCTCAGGGGGTCTTGGTCTGCTGTTGTATTGGCTGCTCATAGAAAAACCATACGCTCCCGTATCATATATGGCTAAAATATCACCTGCCTTTGTTTCAGGTAGTTTTCTTTCTCTGCCTAGTACGTCACCTGACTCGCATATGTTACCGACTACGTCATATGTTTTGTTCCCTCCCCTGTTTCCGCCTGAGATGTTCTCTATCCTGTGGAAGCTGTTGTAGAAGGCAGGCCTAAGCAGGGTGCTGAAGCCGCAGTCCACGTTTATGAACCTCCTGTAGGGTGTCTCCTTCACGCTCTGCGCCTCACATAAAAGAACGCCTGCGTTTCCCACCACATATCTGCCCGGCTCCAGCCAAAGCTCCGGCTCATATCCTGTTCTCTTACTCCATTTATCCAGTATCTGGATGAGTGACTCAGCCAGCTCGTCTATCGATAAAACATCACTGCTGTTGTAGTTTATTCCCAGGCCTCCGCCTACGTCAATGAAATCCAGCTCTAAATCCAGTTCCTCCCTGAGTTTCTTCACGAAGGCCATGAGTTTATCCAAGGCCTCGATGAATGGTTTCTTGTCGGTTATCTGTGAACCTATGTGCATGTGAAC
>JAOZNG010000036.1 GCA_029933895.1 archaeon | reverse complement strand
CTATGGCTATTTCCTTTTCACACAAAGAAATACTTTACGATTTATTCAACACAGCGCTTCCTGTGAGCTGTTTCTTGAATATGTTGTTCACTGCTTCAATGAATGAATCCATTTTTTCCTTCGGTATTGTGGCGCCTGCTGCTATGTCATGACCTCCACCTTCTCCACCGAATTCCCTGCTGCCCTCCCTCATAGCATCCCCCAAGTGAATCCCCCTCCTGACCAGGGCCCAATTAGCCCTCGCAGAAACCTTCATCAACTCCGGCTCCTCCCCATCCAAGGCGAAGGCCAGTATGGGTTTATCTGGCGGAATAATCTTGGCGCCGTAGGCCATCCCGGCTACCACGCCAATAATCCTCTCATTTATCTCCCCCCCGGCATTAAAGTAATACAGCTGAGGTCTCTCATTAACTCCCATGTTTGATAGATACTCTATACCCTTCCTCAGCATCTCCCTGTGGCTCTGCAAAAGCTCCCTGGCTTCATCCCATTTCCTTCCCCTGTCACCTAAACACACCGCCAATCCTATCTCGGGCTGCTCCTGCCTGCCGCACGCGTTCATCAAGGTAGCATACTCCTTAGTGTCTCTTAACTCACTCCTCCTCTCCTCCCTAAGCAGGGTGTATACCTCGCCAACCATTCCCTGAATCAGATACTCTGGGACGTTAAAGTCAAGCAGCCTCATGTATAATGCACTGATGAGTTTCTTTCTTTCCCCTAAGCTGAGGTCCACGTAGCTCTTCCAGGAGTTGCTGTCTCTTCTCGGGTTGATTTCCAGGGATTCTATGAACTGCAGGCAGGCCTGCTGGTTGCCGGTTAATCCCGGAATTACAGGGTCCGATGCATAGGTCAGCATCAGATGCACAGGCCGGCTCTGTCTTCCAAACAGCCTTAAATCGTTTTTCACCTTCACTGTTTCTTGCTCTACAGCATCCCCCAGGATTATCCTGTTGAGTGAATGAAGGCTTCCGTTAGAGTCCTGCATATCACCTACCGCTCCAACCAGTGCCAGGTGGGCCATATCATCTCTCCCCAGCGATTTAGCCACAAAGTAGGCCATACCAGCCCCAGAGACATCACGTCCCCCGTCATATCCATAGAAGTGTGGATTAACCTGTCTATCATCCCTCTCCAGGGGCTGGTGGTGGTCTATTATATAATAATCTACGCCGCTTTCCCTGATGAGGTTAAGCTGCCCGGAGCCCATGTCCGAGAACACAACACTCTTGTCTATTCCATTAATCTCCTCCATTACCCTGCTGTCCAGCTGCTTGGTGATTATTGAATCAACTCCAATATCCAGGTAACTGAATAAATCCAGAAGGATAGCGCAGGCTGTTATCCCGTCAGCGTCGTGGTGGCTGACCACCAACACCTCCTCCACCCGCTTCAGCTTTCTGCTGAATATTCTGATATCATCCCATAACTCCCTGCTCATTTCATAAGACTCCATTTCTGAGAATAATAACTATTCACTTACATCAATATATCTCAGAACAAGAACTTTTGGAGGAATTCATCAGCGTGTTTCTTTTCTATGATCAGGGGTGGTAGGAGCCTGACGGTATTTCCGGAGTATATAGTCAAGACACCCTCCCTGATTAACTCCAGAACCCTGCTCCTGCCGTCCTCTGTTCCCACGCCAATCATCAATCCCACGCCCCTAACATCGAAGCCCTCTCCCTCCAGTTTCTTCTTGAGGTAGGAGCCAATCTCTCTGGCATTAACATGGAGTCTGTCTCTTATTATGGTCTCAACCACAGTCTTAGCTACCTCACAGGCTAATGGGTTTCCTATGAAGGTGCCTCCATGCTCTCCAGGCCTGAAGTCCATCCCCGAGGAAAGCATGGCACCTACCGGAAAACCAGAACCCAATCCCTTAGCTAGGCACACGATATCTGGCTTAACACCTGATTTCTGGAACGCGAACAACTCCCCGGTCCTGCCGAACCCGGTCTGCACCTCATCAACAATCAATAAAACACCTCTGTCAAGGGTTAAATCCCTCACAGCCTTCAGGTAGTTTTTTTCCGGGATAATAACCCCTGCTTCACCCAGTATCGGCTCCAGGATTACCGCAGCAGTGTTCTTGTTTATTTCATCCTCCAGTGAATCTATGTCGTCATATCTTACAAACCTCATTCCAGGAACCAGTGGCTGGAATGGCTCCCTGTATTTCTCCTCCCAGGTCAAACTCAGGGCGCCAAGAGTCCTTCCATGGAATGCATTCTCCATGGCAATAATCTCCTTCCTGCCTGTTCTAGCCCTCACCAGCTTTATCGCAGCCTCAACCGCCTCGCTCCCTGAGTTGGTTAAAAAAGCCCTCTCCATGCCAGTGATCCCTACCAGGAGTTCTGCTAGTTCAAGCTGTGGAAGCGTATAAAACCAGTTGGAGACATGTAACAGCTTCCTTGACTGCCTCTCTAGTGCCTCAAGTACTGCTGGATGACCATGGCCCAGGCAGTTAACAGCTATCCCGGCGAACATGTCCAGGTACCTGTTACCGTCGAAGTCGTAGAGATACATTCCCTCACCCCTCTCCAAGGCTACTGGAAGCCTCGTGAATGTGTTGGAGTAAAATAACTCCTCCATCTTTTTTATTTCATCGAAATCCATTCTCTTAATCTATTCCTGTTTCTCCCTAAAAACCCTTGAAATAATCACTGTATATAGGCCCGCCAGGGGGAGGAACATCATCTTCTTCCAGATTCCCAGAACACCCCACAGAAGGAAAACCACGAGCAGAGGGATTGTTTCCTCCATGAAGTCGTAGATTACAATCTCCCTGTCTTCTATACGAACAGGCTCCCTCAACATCTCATTTACCTGTTTCTTGATCTTATCCTTGGTCAGCATATCCTCCCTCAGCTTTTGCATGTAACCCTCAACCAGTTGTGTTTTGTTACCCATCTGCTCCTCCATTCCTGCAATTATTGCCTCAGTCTGCTGGTCCACTTCACTGCTCCACTCAGTTTTTTCCCGGTTTATTATCCCCTCAACCCCTGCCTTGATTGCTTCCTTCTCCTCCCCCGCCAGGGAGGAATTTTCTAACAATTCAACCTCAATGTCTCTGATTTCATCCAGTTTATTTATTCCATGTGATTTAATAATCCCACTCACTGCAAGAGTGAGGTTGGAGAGCATCGCCTTCTGCACATCCCTTTGTGCCTCAATGCTGTCCTCCACCTGGCTCCTCAGCTGTTTCTCCATCAACTGCATTGATAAAGAGGCGTAGGAATCCATGCAGTCATCCATGAGATCAGCGGTCATTGATTCACTGCTTACCAGGCTGTAGGCAACAGCTGATATAACAGCTATCTTGATTACGAGATAAGCCCGGGAAGAAGCCCTAGTGGATGCCCTGTAGACCCGCATTGACTTAAGCTCCTGGTATCTCACATTAGCCCACCTGCCCGAGATTACTGAGGCAATGATAAAGGAAACCGAGAAGAGCAGGTAGTTCAGGTTAGCCTCAAAAAACAACAAACCAAGCAATACAGCGAATAAAGAAGCAACTAATGGTATCATATACCTGAAGTGTTTCCTCCTGATGCCGTAGTAGGCCATCACAGCAAATGGTAAAGGGAAAAGGAAGAAGAACGGAATCAGCACAGTTAATATAGAGAATATCTCCTCCAGGCTTATGGTGAGAGAGAAAACCCCGGTCATTAATCCCCACACATCTATTGATGCCGTGCTGTAGGCGTAGAAGGAGGCAAGAGATGATGCGACAAAAAATAACACAACAGCCATCTCAAGACGCCTGTCTCCCTCCTTTGTTAATCTATTCCAGTAAAAAAGCCCTTTTCTTTCATCGTTTACCATACTCCATCACCTCAAAAACCTGTTTTATGTCCACATCAGTTCCTACACAACCATCCCTCAATAACATAACGCCCTGAACAGGGATGCCCTTGCCGGAGACCTCCAGCATCCCCGCGTTCACCTCCCAGGCACATCCAATACCTAACACAGCCTTCGGCTTCATTTTTTTGATTATCCTCCTCACGAAACCCCCCCCGGGGGCTATATAGACCCCCATGTATCCCAGTTCCTCTGCTTTTTTCACTATCTCGACGATTTTACATTTCCCGCATTTAAGGCACTGGGCTCCCTCAACTGAGTTGAATGTGGTCTTGCAGTCTATGTCCCTCAGGCACTGGGGAACCAACACCAGCCTGTCCCTGTATGGCACATTAGAGAAGCTGTTCTTTAAGAGCATGTTCCTGATTTCAACCAGTACTACATCAACACGGTTGCCGTTTCTACCAAAAACCGAGATAGTCTTCTTCAGGGGGATATAAGACAGGTCCAGGAAAAACAACAGTATATCCAGTACTATGTGGCTGAATGTAGAGTAGATCCTTTCCACCAGCCTCTTATCCCTGAAGATAAGGTATACTGCGGCCATAGAAAGCAACAGCAACAAAACAGATATCCCTAGGAGGATTAATGCTATGATTCCAATATAGGACAGGATTTCCTGAGAAAACATTTTTATAGTTCTATGGAAGAGAGCTTTTCCACAACATCTTTTATTTTATCTCGTGGTATAAACCCGTAGCTTATCCTGATACAGCCTTTGCCTGAGGAGCCGAAGGGGCTGCCGGGTATAACCCCTACACCTTCCTCAAGTAATCTGTCTGCTAGTTTGATGTCGTCTCCGTCTCCAAGTCTAGGGAATATATAGAAGGCTCCACATGGTTTATAACCAAGTAATCCAGCAGCACCTAGGCCCTCAACCAGGAGGTCTCTTCTGTTACCCAAATCGGATACCATCTCCTTAACCCCTGATTTAACCTCTTCTGTAAAGGCCTCAAGTGCTGCATACTGCACGAATGATGTAGCGCATGAAACGCTCTGGGATTGTATGATATTCATCTTGTCTATAACCCCCTTCTCCGGACAGGCGCAGTAGCCCAGACGCCAGCCGGTCATGGAGTACTCCTTGGAGAATCCGTTGACGGTGATGGTTTTATCATAGATGCTTCCGGGGGAGAAATGCTCTCCCCTGTATATTATTTTCTCGTAGATTTCATCCGAGAGAATCCAGGCATTCTTTCTATCTGCTATGTCAACTATCTCCCTTATCACCTTCTTGGGGTATACGGCTCCTGTGGGGTTGTTGGGTGAATTCATGAATATCAACTGGGGGTTGCTGTTCTCCAGCTCTGAGAGAAAATCTTCTCCCGGAATAAACCCTTCCTCCAGCTTAAGAGGTAACCAGACTATCCTGCCTTCAGCGAGGTTTATTATGGGCTCATAGCTCACCCATGAAGGGTTTGGGACAGCGACCTCAACGCCTCTGTCAACCAATGCCATAACTGCCTCGAATATCACCTGCTTGGCTCCGGCGCTGACCAGTATATTCTCCGGATCCAGGGCTTCAATATTGTTTTCCTCCTCCAGTTTCAGGGCAATTTTTTCCCTCAACTCAGGTATCCCTCTGGTTGGGGTGTAGGATGTCTTCCCCTCCCTCATGGCTCTCTCTGCGGCTTCTATTATCCTAGAGGGCGTCCTGTAGTTTATCAACCCTTGGGTCAGGTTCAGTACACCCTCTCTCTTAGCCATGGAGGAGTATTTGAAGGTGGCAGATTCCCCTACCTTGTCCAGTCTGGAGGCGAAGTCCATTTTTTCCCTTCTATATACATAGAATATTAATCATTTTATTCCGATAACTAAGAATATAATGGAAGAGAAAGTAACTGTGTGGGTTAAGGGCTGGGTAAGGGATATGGCTGAGGTTGTAGCTGTCTTGGCATTGATAATCATTCTATCAAAGGTTTTACTGGGCGCGAAGTTGATACTGCCACTGGTTGCGGTAACATCCTGTAGCATGTACCACGGCGGTAGTTTATGGAACGGCATCAACTGTCAAGCTCACGGGGGATGGGATGGCTGGCTTCTGGACCAGAACATATCCGTTGATGGTCTCCCCTTCTGGAACGGGTTCTCTATGGGCGATATGATTGTTACCGTAACGCCCGACGGGGGGGGAGTTATTTTACCTTTATTCCCGGATACCTCACTTGGTGATGTGGTTATCTACAACCGGGATAAAATGCATTCAGGTAATGAGCCCATAATCCACAGGGTTGTTGGCATAGTCAGGGTCAGGGACTGGAAAATCGAGGGAGTGGAGGGCACCCTTGCCTGCTTATCTCTTAAAGACTTCAATGATACCTACATCCCCTACGTCAGGGATTGTGTCTCAGGGAAGAGATGTCTCTACAGGGATTATCCTTCCTCAGGTGATTTCGAGTTCTATTTAACCAAGGGCGACAATAACCCATACCCTGACCAGTGTGGTGCAAACGGCGGGATAGCGTTGCCAGTAACCGAGAAGCAGCTGGTGGCTAGGGGCTGGATCAGGATACCCTACCTGGGCTGGTTGAAAATCGCCTTAAACAAGATACTCCCTGTTTAATCACTCTCTGGTGTATCTCTCCCATAAACCTGCTTTCTTTCGCATTGATTCAGAGAATTTTTCTGTTAAATGCAGTTCGTGTTTCTTTCGGTGGCTGTTGTATCTCTTCACTATCATACCAGCTTTCTTCAGTCTCTTGAGTATGTTGTGGTAGCTGCTCTGGCTTATGTTGTTTTTTGCACAGTATTTTCTCCATTCATCTGCTGTGTAGGGGTTTCCTGTGCGGCTCCATTCCTTTATGTGGTCCAGGAGTTTCTTTGCTTCGGGGACAAGACCTTTTTTCCAGAAGATGGTTTCAAGAAGCTGGTTTATATTTACGGGAGTTGTGCTCCCGAGTATTACTTCACTATCAGAGTCCATATTTCATATCATATGCAATAATATATCTAGTTAACATATTATTAAAATATTACTATCAATTATTTCATATCGTTTAAAATAACAATCAGAGAATACTATATACCTCTCTTACAGGAGCATCAGTCCTCAAACCTAAACCAGAGAAATGCGTCCTAACAGCCATGAAACCAATACCTGAGAGAGAATCAATCATCTCACTCGTAGGCCTAGCAGAAATCCCCCTCCTGTGGAAGACCCTGTGGATGTTATAGTAAGGGTTGGTGATGTCCTGCTCCCCCCTGACTAAATCAACAAGCTCAAAGCCTCTCTCACTGAATTCCAGCTCTTCCATAACACCCGAACAGAATTCCTTATCCGCGAAAACACCCGACCATAATGGGCCGGCATTAGCGAACCCATGACCGCATTCACACTCCTCCACCCAACCATCTAGGGGGGAATATCTCCTGTTAAGGCAGTTGAAACAATGTTGCAGATAAACCAGACTCTGAAGGGATTCATTACAATCCCGTCTGCTTTTCCTCCCCCTGAAATAAGCCCGGAAGTAGTGCCTGGTGCAGTGAGAAAACAACGGCCTGAAGGATACATCATACCTCAAGCCCTGCCTTATTACATAACCAAGGAGAGTTCTGAGACCGACCTCGTTATAGTAGTCTGTTCTAAGAGAGAGGGAATCATACTTCCTCCGGCAGGCTCTGGGGTAGGCACCACACAACGCCGAGGTATCTGTGGCTGTGACAGCCAGCACTCCGTTATTCTCCAAGGCCTTGATAGCTGGATCAATAAAGGCCACGGGAGGGCCGAATGGGTCTATGTCTATGAAATCAAACCTCTCCTCCGAGAGAAGAGATCCAGCATCCTTGTTGGTTATCTCCACATCTAGTTTATTTATCTCAGCGTTCTTCCTTATCAACCCAACAGCATTAGGGTTCGCATCGTTCAGCAATACACGCCCCACTCCAGCCTCTCTAGAAACCCTTAAACCCCTCGCGCCTGTTCCAGAAAGCAGGTCACAGAACCTCTCAGGTTTAAGAACCCTTGCGATGGAGACAGACAGATCCCTGTTTAACTTCATATACCTGTTATAGAAGACAACGTCCTTTCTGGTCATCCTCCTCTTGGATGGTATCAGAAGTCTTATATCTCCCTCAGTTATCTCTTTAATCTCCATAACCTACTCTTTCTTTTTATTGGCTGTAGCGTACTCCCTGATCATCTTACGTTTCTTGCTCATTCTCTTCAGACCAGAGACGACCTTATCCCAGGTACTCTCAGGTTTCGTATAGTACGCCTTTATCATCTTCAAAACCTCAGCCTCGGTGGTTATGTCACTTAACAACATGTATTCAAGAATTCCCTCCCTTCTCCTTATCTCGTTTATTATCTCCTTGGGCTCCAAGCCCACAGCCTCCGAAATCTTGGTTATTGTTACAGCCGGGAATCTGTGGAATTCAGTTTTCTTGATTTTTGGGTTGTATTCACAAACAGAGCCCAGCTGGATTCTTCCCTCGACGATGTCCCCCACCTCAGCTATGTGAGTCATCTTCCTCACATCACTGCTTTTCTCGTGAACCCTGTTGACAACAACCACTAAATCCAGTATAACCAGCATCTCAGGGTCAACGTTCATGGGGGGGGCGCTTAGCTTCAACAGAGCATCTCTGGCATTGTCTGCGTGTATGGTTCCCATACCGGTATGTCCAAGGTTCATGGCATTAATAAGGTTGAAGGCTTCACTACCCCTCACCTCTCCAACAATAACTCTGTCGGGTCTCAATCGGAGGCTGTTCTCCACCAGCTTCTCCATGTCAGCGAATTCCGTGGTGGTGG
This sequence comes from archaeon, assembly GCA_029933895.1. Classification (GTDB taxonomy): domain Archaea; phylum Altiarchaeota; class Altiarchaeia; order IMC4; family QMZM01; genus EX4484-2. The sequence continues at coordinate 1,207 of JAOZNG010000036.1, read as the reverse complement.
TGCGACACCAGTCCTTGCAGTAGTGGAGGTCTAGCTCCAGGGTATCCTCTATTGAAACAATCCTCTCCCTCTCCCTTGAGAACGGAAGCAATGAATTAAGGAGTGTTGTTTTACCGGAGCTTGTTCCTCCAGTAATCAGTATGTTTCTTGGTGCCAGGTTAAATCCGTCCACGCAAATCCAGAGAAGGGCTGTCATGTCTATTGGCAGGGTGCCGTTGCTTATCAGCTCCACCACAGTGGGCAGTTCTTTCAGGTATTTTCTTATGGTAAGCAGTGGTTTGTTGAATGATACAGGCGGCAGAGTCAGATTGATTCTAGGACCCTCCGGAAGTATTTCATCGATTATGGCGTTGCCTTCTTTCGATCCACAGAATATTATTATCTTGTTGATTAAAGCCATCAGGTCCTCCTTGCTCTCGAATTCTATGTTGGTGTAGCATTTACCGAACTGCCTGTGAACTATCATCACCGGAGTTTCATGGCCATTTATCAAAACCTCTTCTATGTCATCTCTCTCCAGAATAGGGTCCAGCATACTATACCCCGAGAGGTAATCTACGGCCCTCTTTAAGTTGATATCTCTCTCGCTGATGTCTTTTTTCTCAATCTCTTCCTCAATGAATTCCTTGGCCATCTGGTATCTCTCATCCCTTCCCCTCTTAGCTAACTCGCTCATATTGGTCATAAGGAACTTGTTTTCCATGGCCGTAATGATTCTTTTCTCTCTCTCGTTGAACTCTATCTTCTTAATTTTAAAGGTTTCCATTTTACCACACAATATTAGATAAATGGGTGGAATGTATATAAATATATATGAATGTAGTGGCAGCAATCACCGGAGCATCCGGGTTAATACTGGGGGAGCGGGTGGTGGAGGAGTTAGCTGGAATCAGAGCGAAGGTATACGTTATAGTCTCAGACAGCGCCCTGAAGATCAGGGAACATGAATCATTCGATCTGGAAAAGGTGGAGTCCCTAAGCTGTAAACTGTACAGGGAAGATGAGCTTGATGCTGAGATAGCCAGTTCATCATTCAGCGTTGATTCCATGGTCATTGCTCCCTGCTCCATGAAAACACTCTCCTCAACAGCCAACGGATTCTCGGACAACCTCATATCCAGGTCCGCTGAGAACATGCTTAAACTCAACAAGAAGCTTGTGGTCGCACCCAGGGACACGCCTCTTTCACTGAATGCTATAGAAAACC
>JAOZNG010000035.1 GCA_029933895.1 archaeon | reverse complement strand
ACATGAAAAGAGACATACTCAGGGAGCATAGATTGGTTGAGGTATCTGATGCCATGGAGATAGCTGATGGAGTTTATTCCACCGGCGAGCTGGGGTCCCACATAAAGGAGCAATCCCTTGTTCTGGAAACAGGTAAAGGTATGCTGGCGGTTACAGGATGCGCTCACCCCGGCTTGGAGGCTGTACTGGAGAGGGCTGGGGAATTCGGGAGGCTTTATGGTGTGTTAGGGGGATTCCACGGCTTCAACAGGTTCAAGGCTCTTGAGGGTTTAGGTTTGATTGTGCCCTGTCACTGCACCCAACACAAGAAAGAGATAAGGGAGTTGTTTCCGGAAGAAACCGTTCCGGGTTGTGCAGGTTGTAGGTGTTTAGATTGATAGAGAGATACCTGGAGTTCTACGAGACCCCTCTAGGGACGGGGATATTGCAGGGGGAGGTGGAATACCTGAGAAGGCACCTGAGAGGCTGCCAGAGGATACTGGACGTGGGCTGCGGTCCAGGTGTATTTGAGCGGGAGCTATCTGGTTTCGATATCAGGGGAGTTGATTCAGACAGGGAAATGATTAAGGCGGCGAGGAAAGCCTGTAGTAATGTTTTTGTTGTTGCTGGGGCAGAGAATTTACCGTTCCATGACAACAGCTTCGACTGCGTTTTCTATGTGACATCAATGGAGTTCATCGACGACTACAGGAGGGCTATAGATGAGACCGTAAGGGTTTTATCCGATAACGGCAGGATTATTGTTTTGTTGTTGAACCATGAGTCAGAGTACTACAGGGTGAGGGTGTCAGGTGGGGGATATATCTCCAGATACGTTAACAGGAACGCTGGAGAGGTAAGGGATTACCTCAGTAAGTGGTTTGAGTTAGGGGAGGAGCTTATTCTGGGAATCAAGGGGGAGAGAATTTTTGCTACAGGAGAGAGGGGATATGCCGCCATATATGCTCTACGGGGTGTTTTACGGTGAACGTTAATCTAGACTGCGTGCCCTGTTTCATGCAGCAGGCGTTGAAGACCGCTAGGATAGCAACAGATGATGAGAGAAAACAGGAGGAGATTCTGAGGGAGACTGCTGGATTGCTTAGTAGATTATCTTATGAGTGCAGTCCACCTGAGATAGCACATCAGGTCCATGAAGTAATAAGGCGGGTTTCAGGTAATGACGACCCCTACAGGGAGATCAAGTTACATGACAATAAGCTGGCTCTGGGGTTGTATCCATGGCTTAAACAACAGGTCAGGGAGTCAGATGACCCGCTCTATACTGCGGTGAAGCTGGCGGTGGCCGGTAACGTGATAGACTACGGCGTGAACCGGGCATTTAATGTTGAGGAGACCATAGAGAGGGTGCTTGAGATGGATTTCGCCCTGGACTCCATGGATGAATTCAGAAACGAGCTCAGGAAGGCTGTGCATATATATTATCTCGCGGATAATGCGGGAGAGATAGTTTTTGACAGGGTGTTGATTGAGGAATTCAGGGATAAGAGGATTACGTTGGTAGTGAAAGGCGGCCCCATAATAAATGATGCGACCCTGGATGATGTTGAAGTAGCAGGTTTAGGAGGCAGGGTGGATGTGGATTACATCGGCAACGGTATGGAAGGAAGCGGTCCTGAGAGAACAGACCCGCTCTTTCTTGAGAAGCTGCGTGAGGCTGATTTGGTTTTAAGCAAGGGACAGGGCAACTTTGAAGGCCTGAACAGGGAGGACTACATCTATTTCCTGTTGATGGTTAAGTGCCCCCTGATTGCACGCCACATGGGTGTTAGGGTAGCGGACATAGTATTCACGCGGGGTTTCAGGAGCCCTGTGTGAAAGAATGGCTGCTATAACCGGGGGAGGAAGTGCGTGGAGGCTGGAAAGCTAGTCTTTTAGTTTATCCACCAGCTTTTCTCTATCGGGTACCTCTCCCATAGAGAAAACCTCCCCGTCTATTACTATCGAGGGAGTGGACGCTATCTGATACTGTAAAGCAGTTAACATGTTCTCTTCCTCATCGATATTCCTTATCTCCCAGTCCTCGTTCTTCTTCAACCTAAGGGCTTTGGTCACATCCTCCACTATTTTCTTGGCGTCAGGGCATCGTGGACAATTCGTTGAGGTGTAGAGAGTTAATCTGGTCATTTTCTCCTAGAAATCATATTCACTGTCCCAGCCTTTCTTGCCGGTATGCTCCAGCTTCTTCCTGATTTTCTCGTCCACTTCTGTTGTCTTCCCTGAGGCGCCGTAGCGTCTTCTCTCAGCAAGCTCCTCCAGTTTGCCCTTATTCCATCCAGCAACGTTCTGGTAGTATCCGGTGATACGGGACCACCACTCCATGTTGGATGAACCGCACCTTGGGCAGTTATCTTTTAATCCCCCAACTGTGAAGTTGCAGTTCTTGCAGACAGATAAGTCCTTGGTGAAGGCGAAATACTGTATCGCGGTCTTTGTGGCTATCTTTTTGGTTAACTCATATAGTCCCTCAGCTCCGGGATTCGATTCCCCGAGCCAGACATGGCTCATCGCGCCACCGTCTGTCAGGGGATGGAATGCTCCCTCAATGCTCAGTCTCTTCCATAGGGGGATGTCTGCTGAAGGATTCACATGGAAGGAGTTCGTGTAGTATGCTGCCTCACTTGGACCGTTTGCCACAACCCTGCCGTCGTATCTCTTAAGGTCTATTTGGGCCAGCCGGTAGCTGCAGGACTCTGCCGGGGTTCTCGCCAACGCGAAGTTCAGACCTGTCTCCTGCCTGAAGTCTGCCACAGTATCCTTCATCCGCTTCATCACCCTCAAACCAAACCTCCATGAATCATCTGACTCATGCAGTTCCTCTCCTGTGTGGGCTTTCACCATCTCATTCATCCCCACCAGCCCTATGATGTAGCTCTGTTTGTCTGTTGCAAGGTATCTGGTGCCTTCCTCATCCACCGGCTGGTTCATGAAAGGCAGCAGATTATTCTCCAGGTTACGGTCAATTATGTCTTTCTTCAATACCAGCGCCTCCTTTGCCGTCTCCATCCTCTCCAGGAGGAGCTGGAATAGTTTATCATCGTCTCCATTTGATTCATACGCCAGCTGGGGTAGATTGATGGTTATCACCTGAAGTCCTCCGCCCCGTATGGTTCCGTTGACTACATCATCCTCTGTCGAGGCATCATCCAACGGCATCAGAAATGAACAACACTGGTAGCATGCGAAATCAGGCATGTATGGCTGGTGTATTATGTAGTAGGGTGTGCCGAACTTCGCCGCCAGCTCCGAGACCTTTAATAGCTCATCCTGGTTTCTCCCATGTCTTATATCGTCGGGGTGAACCTGCACCTCGAATTTCGGGAAATTAAAGCTTTTCCCGGTATAATCCCCCCCCAGATAAACGTCCAGTATAGCGTTGAAGAGTGTCTTGGTCTCATCCTCGAAGTCGGAGAACGTTACCGAATCCTTTACCCTCCCACCGGGTAGGATGGCCGGGATGTCCCTGAATTGTTCAGGCACGGACATATCGCAGTCTATGCTGGAGAAAACAACCTGTCCGCCTCTAGCAACATACATCTGAGACAGCTCATAGATGAACATCTGGGCCAGCTGCTTAACCTTCTCGTAATCTAGGCCCTCAATGTATGGGGAGAGGAAGGTGTTGAAGTAGGAGAAGCCCTGGCCTCCGGCGCAGTTGGTCTGTGAGGCAGCTAAAACCTTAGCTGCGTGGAGGAAAGCCACCTCAGGTCTATTGGCTGGTCCTGCTACTGCGGTATGGTTTCCTACTCCATCAGCCTTGAAACCGTTCTTTAGGAAGAATCTTATGTCATGTGAGAAACAGAATGGTCTGGTGGAGAAATAATCAAGGTCGTGTATGTGCACCTCACCCCTCATGTGGGAGTCCGCTAAATCGATGGGTAATACATTTATGAGGGAGTATTCCTTGGATATCTGGTCAGCCATAAGCTTATGCACTGACTCGGGATTGTACTGGAGGTTGGCGTTTTCGGTGGAGGGAAACTCTATCAGGCTTTTGACGTCGAATACGGGCATACCTAGTCGTGTGTATCTCGCCCTCTCCTTCTCCAGGCCGTGCTCCAGCAGTTTAACGCAGGCTATTTCCCTGATTAAGGGTGCTGTAACATAGGAGAGTTTCAGCTTCTCCAGCTCCTTCTCCACATCCCTGGATATTTTCTCTGCGATTTCTTCCTTAAGTTCTGTTTCCTTCATCAGGGAGCTTATGATTTTCTTATGGTCGAATCCCTCCAGCGTGGACTTGGAGGTCCTGACCCTGAGTTTGGTTCTGTACTTGTATTTCTCGGCTAGTTTGGGGCTTATCTTCCGGAGTTTCTTGTAGGACATCAGCCTGATCTCTGCCGTGCTTATCCCGTCGTATACGTTCTCTGCCATCTCGGTCGCTACCTTTGTGGCGACAAGAGAGGATGCGCCGATGTTTCTCAGGCTGTGTATTATTTCCTCAATATCAAAGTCTTCTTTAGAATCGTCGGAGTGTCTGACCTTCATGTTGGCTTTCCCGTTTAGATAGGCTATCTCCATCATTTTGACATTGAACTTTCGGGTGTAATAATATATTCGTATATTCCTATAAAACCTTTAGGTGAAGGATTTTGTTTCGTTTATATTGCGCGTGATGCGGGGCTTTTATATCGTTTTTTTAACGGGAAATCTGCTCGTAGATTTCTTATTCTATTGATCATTTATATCTCTATGCTACTATAGAAGAATATAATGATAAATTATCTGTTTTATGCACTAACAGGATGCCTCCTAGGGACAATAACGGGACTGACCCCGGGACTGCACGTTAACACCATAGCCCTCATAGGACTAAGCCTCTATCCAAGACTCCCGGTATCGCCAACAGAATTCTCGACAGCCATGGTGGGCATGGCCGTAACCCACACCTTCCTGGACTTCATACCATCCATCTACCTGGGAGTGCCAGAAGAAGAAACCGCTTTAACGGTTTTACCCACACACCAGCTGCTACTCCAGGGCAGAGCCATAGAGGCTGTGAAACTAACGGCATACGGCAGCCTCCTGGGGTTGTTTTTCTCCCTCCTGCTCCTCATCCCTTCACTGCACATCATACCAATAGCCTATGAAGGCCTGAGGTCTTTTATCGTGTACATTCTATTCATCGCCGTAGCCGTTCTAATACTCAGGGAGAGGGAGAGAGATAAGATTGTTCATGCCACAGCCATAGTATTTCTCTCAGGGAGCCTGGGGCTGTTGATGTTCAGGCAGAAAATCCTGTCAACCACGGAGGTCTTGTTTCCCGTGTTTGTTGGCGTATACGGGCTGAGCAACATAATCCATTCACTCAGAAACAAAGAGTCAAGCATGGTGCCCCAGGACGAATACATAAAGGTGGGAATGGACGGAGAAATGCTGTCTTCAAGCTTTCTTGGAGCTATAGGGGGTATCTTGGTCGGTATACTTCCTGCAATGAGCCCCTCCCAGGTAGGGGTTTTGATGTATGAGGCGATGGGCTCTAACATCAGAGGCTTCATCCTGTCGGTTAGCGCCATAAACACCTCAGATGCCATATACTCCTTTGTCTCACTCTACACCATAAACAACCCTAGAAGCGGGGCAGCCACCATGATAGGGAAGGTCTTGGAGATGGACTACAACACCCTCATGCTCCTGGTTGGTGTTACATGCGTTTCAGCCTTCATAGCAACAATCCTGCACGTGAAAATAGGTAAACTGGCCGTTAATCTTGTTGAGAGAGTAGATTATAGCCGTCTATCTGTTTTCTCGATGATTCTTGTCCTGACGCTGGTCTATGGATTCACTGGATTCTATGGGTTATACATGGCACTGCTGGCTACAAGCATCGGGCTGCTGCCCATACTGTCTGGGGTCTCGAGAACCCACTGCATGGGCGTTCTCATAATACCCACAATCCTCTATCTCCTGAAGATAAGTCTTTAACCCCTGACTCCGCTCACACCCTCCTGCCTCTCCTTGATGACACAGTTGTTGTGACAATTGAGGTGGTGGTTGTTTGCTGGATTGCTTCTCTCCTGTCTCGGCCGTCAGATTTCATCTTCTCTGTAGAAACATTTGAGTTAATAATCTCTCTAATGCCCCTCGCCTGCTGCACAATCTCCCTTACCTGTTCCTTCCTCCGGTGTTTGAATTCCCCTATGACCTGAAGTCTTTCTTCAGTGGATAGATTCTCTCTCATCTCCTCCCCTAATTCCCTGTTTAATGCTATGAGCTCTGAAATCTTTTCTTTAAGACTCTCTACTTCGCCTTTGATCTCCTCCCTCACAGCAGTCAGGTTGTCGGCCTTGTCCAGGTATCTGGATAATCTCACAATAAGCATTGCATCTACAGCCTTCTCCACGCACTTTGAATAATTCCTGCTTCTACAATGCTCCTCTGCCCTCCTTAAGGCATTGCGTGCATTCTTCGGAGAGTCAACTCCCACAACAGCCAACGCCTTCTTCAACGTAATGTTTGAGTTGACTGCAAGGGTTGCATTAAGTCTCCGTAAACTCTTTATCCTCCTGATTTCTTTCTCTCTGTAGAGGTCAATAAATCTCTTCCTGAACTGTTTAGATAGATTGTTTGCAATAATCCTCTGCCTTATATTTCTGCCGGATCTCAGGATTACTTCAGCGTCTGTCTTCTCCCCTAATTCTTTCGCTATCTCCTCCGCAAGCCCGGGTTTCCCAACAACGTAGACTTTTTCGATGTTTCTCTCCTCTATCGCTGAAACAACATCATCTATTTGATCCATCCCTGATACAATAAATGCTTTCGCCTGAGGCAGATTCGGTGTGTTTACGGTGTGTGTGAAGTTCGCTGCCGCCACAACCATAACTGCATCGGTTTTATTTAATCTCCTCACAACCCTGTTTCTGATGATCCTCTTTATCCTGGCACGGTCTGTTGCATTTATTTCATCAACGTCTATGCTCATATTCCTTAACTGATCCCTGAATCTCTTTCCTGACGCCCTCCCTAAGGCTATGGATGTTGCCTTCTTCACCCTCAGTTTGTTCATCTCTGACAGAGTGTTTGCCGGGATGCCGTCTTCCGGAGATAAGAGAAGCGGGATGCCTCTGTCTTTCGCCTCCTCCGAGGCCTGTGCAAGAACGTCGTTGTCTTCTGCATCCATGCTGTCTTCAACTATCATTGACTCATTGCTGCCTTCAGGCCAGAAATATTCAGCCACCGCCTCTGCGGTGCCGTATCTCGTAACACCCCACAGCCTTACCACATCATACATGGCATCTAATTCATTTTCTATCTCCTCACTCACAACAGCGGGTCCGCCGACAATAATTATTTTTTCCGGCGAAAACACCTGAACAGCCTCCAGGGTTTCATCGGAAAGCAAGTCCCCGTCTGTAAGGATCAACGGGATACCGAATTTTTCTGCGGCGGGGGCAGCTATCATCCTGTCAGGATAATTTTTTGTGGAAACCAGGATCACCGCATTTATGTTTTCTTCAGCGAATACAGCCATACCTGACATAACTATAAGTAATGTCAGAGCCATAATAATTTTTTTTGTTTTCATTTTCCACTGCTTCAGCTTCAAATGTGCTTAATAGATGTATAATTAATGGGCGGAGGCAGTATATATGTATATATCTTCATTCCCTGAACATTCTCTGAAGGGGCTTGCTCAGATGTCTCCTGGCCCGGGGAGGTACCTCATATAATCCCCCCCGGATCTTTCTGTTAATTTTCTCCTCGACGGCGGCTTCCTCTCCTGCTCTCCTACCACACCTCCTGCATTTATAGCCCCTGTCTTTCCCAGCGGAAGACATCCTCCTGTTGCAGCAAAGGGGAGCAGTAACCCGGGTTTTTTCTTTTAGCTCAAGAATCTCCAGCTTCTCCATGTTGATTGTTTTCCTGTATCTCCCCACACCACCGTATGCCTTGACTCTGTCCCCGGCGACGAGTTCCCTCACTGTCGCCCTTAAATCCCCTGTGGGCTCGTAGGCGGCGCAGTCTATAGCAGAGTCCCCGTCCACCAAGGTGAAGAAAACATGCCCTCCCTTAATAGCCCAAGGCTCTTCTTTAACCAGGCCCTCTGCTATAACGCAGTCATAGGGTTTAATGCAAGAAATCTTTTTCTCTCTCAGGTGTGCGTCTGTCGCCTGGTTGGATACGAAAACCTGAGTCCTCTCTATTTCCTCAAGGGGTTTTATGAGGTCCCACGCCTTCTTAACTGCTTCAGCGGTTTCTCCCCTGATCCCGCAGTATACGGGGTCATGTCCGTGCGGTGTTATAAGAATCTTTTTTGTTTCAGGGTCTATGTTATGGAATGTCTCTGGAGAGGTTGCTTCATCCATCCTGAAGACGGATTCTTCATCTATTTCTTTCTTTCTGCCGTAGTTTTCTTTTACCCTGTAGGCAAGCAACTCGAATGTTTTGTCTCCGCTCAGATCAGCGCCTACTGCCGCCAGTGCCCCTATTATGCCTCTGCCGTCGTTGAATTTATAGATGTCTGCGTCTGCCTTCTCCGCTGTTTTTTCTGCATATTTGATGGAGACCAGCTCAGACACCGTTTTCTGATAGAATTTTTTTAGTAACGGCATCTTGCTGTGGTCTCTGAGAAATATCACTCCAGGGTTTGTGTTTCTGTCTTTGAGGTGGGAGTGTTCTTCCACTGATTTGAGGACTGATTCCTGTATGTCCCCGATGTTTTCGTCGGGGGTATGGAATGCAACTGCTCCGTTTCCCCGGGTCCTGTAGGGGGTGTTTGGGTTTAATCTAATCAATCTCGGATATTGGTGGTGTACCCATTTTTTAGGTGGTTTACCTGTTTCTTCGATGTTTTCTTTATATGTAGTGCCTAACTTTTCCAGCAGAACCGCAGCCAGATAAGTCGTGCAACCCCCCATCAAGGAATCTGTGTCATCTATTCCAACAAACATTTTAGATTTTTTTTTGGGTGATTACAGCAGATCCACTAATTTTCTGATGTCTTTGTTTGCTATATGTGTATATATCTGGGTTGTCTTCAGGTTTTTATGTCCTAATAGTTGCTGGATATATCTTATATCTGCTCCTGCTTCCAATAAATGGGTGGCAAATGAATGTCTTAATGTATGGGGAGTTACTCTTTTGTTTATCCCTGCTTTCTTAGCCGCATTCTTGACTATCTGCTGGATTGTTCTTTTGTTGTATTTTTTATCTCTTTGTGATTTGAAAATCAAACCTTGCTTGCTTATACCATAAATTTCCAGCATCTTCTTTAATCTGGAATGTAAAAACACAACTCTTTCCTTTTCACCTTTAGCTGTTTTGAGGTGTATGATTTCTCTATCAAGGTCTATATCCTGCCATTTCAGATTTCTAACTTCATCTAAGCGTAAGCCAGCATAATAGAGAAACATCAAGATAAGTTTGTGTTTAATATTGTTTGTTGTCTTTATCATTCTATTTATCTCTTCTCTGCTTAACACAACAGGTAGTTTCAGGTCTTTTTTAGCTAACGGCAGGTTTTCATCAAATTTCTCATGCAAGACTTTTTCGTGGAAGAATTTCAGGGCAAAATAAATTCCTCTAACACTTGATCTGCTTTTGTTGGGGCGGGAGAGTAAGAATTCTCTCGGGGTTTTGCCGGATTTCAGGAATCTCTTGGTGATGGAAATGTAGGATTTACCTGTTTGGTATGAATATTTCCTGAGCTTTATTTCTTCTATTACTTTGCCTATTAACTCATAGCGTTCCCGTGGAGTGAGTTTTTTTAATGCTAGATCCATATGATTATTATAGAGTTTAACTTTAAAATTTCGCTTTAACTCCATATATAGAGGGTTATGCGAATAAAAAGTGCGTTTAATAGGTGTTATCCGAAATCGCCCGCTGCTCTAAAAGGAGGTGAAAATATGGCAACAATAAGGAAATATT
>JAOZNG010000197.1 GCA_029933895.1 archaeon | reverse complement strand
GGGGGCTTAGGGGGCTTCGCCTGAGATGTCCGCAGGCGGACAAAAAGAAAGGGCGCAGGCCGTGAAGACCGCGCCCCGTGCAGGTTTCATGTTGTCAAGTAGATTACTTTATCAGCCCTAATCCTTTAAGCAACGCCATCTGCTTGGCACTAAATGCACCTGCGTCAGCCAATTCCTGCAACTTCGTAAGTTTTGACGTTGCCTTGCGCTCCCATTCATTGTTTTTCAATGCATCCCATACGGCGTCCGTGTGTTTATACCATTCCTCCGTCTTGCCAGCGTAGCTATCACGTAACTTGTTGCTAGCTCCTAGCACCATACAACGGTCTTTCATAGTATCTGGTAGCTCATTTAAATCATATGTCCGTTCAACACCATACCCCTTGATGACAATTGTCATGTCTTCCCAGTTCTTTTCTACCTTTACGTCCTTTCTTTCAGCCATTTGACAACCTCCCGAATTTATTTCACATGCGCATGTGATAACACCACCATAACTCCGTTTGGCCAGTTTGTCAAGCGTTTTGGACGCACCGTGTGCGTCAGAATAGTCAAAATTTGACGTTTTGTAACGTGTAACGCCAAAACGTTAAACGTTGCACATCATAGGGCGTTTCTCTATGTGTTTCTTTGACCTTTCTGGCTTCGCCCAGAGGGTTTGTCCCAGCTTTCTTTTCTCAGCTTTTTCTCTTTTCTAAAAAAAAAAAAAAAAAAAAAAAAAAAATCCAAAGGATTTAAAAGCTGGCCTTCGGCACAGCACCGCAGCCAAGCTGCTGAAAGCGGCCAGCAGCATAGCTGCCAGAAAGGTCAAAAATATACCCACACAAACACCCACGGATGTTTATCGTTTAATGTATTGGCGTTATACGTGGTTTGACATGACATCAAAACCGTGTTACGTTATTACATAACATTAAGAAAGGAGGAGAAAGCAATGCTGGACGTTCCGCAACTCGTAGAGAAGGTCTACTCTCTAGAAGAGGACGAGTCCCTCTGGGTAGAAGTGGGCTCGAAAGGCGAGCAGGAAGCTCTCAAGATGAGAATCTGGCGTTTTCTCAAGAAGTTCAAGGGCGAGTATGACCTCGTCATCTCGATGCGTGCTCAGCAAGGCAGACACTACGTGGTGCTTCGCAAGTGCTCATACAAGTGCTTCAAAGTGAAGCCTGATGGCTCCAGAGAGGAGGTGGACTTGCGTCTCGCAAAGCTGCGTAAGCAGATGGAGGCCGACGGCCTATCGGCTGAGGAAATCGAGGCCATCCTAGCCGATAAATCGGCCAAGAGATAAAGTCAAAATTTGACTTTTCTGGCCTAGCGGTAAGGTCATTGGCAAATTTTGCCCATTTTATGGGCATTTATGCCCATTGACAAAATAACACACCGTGTTATAATGGTATCATGTCCAAATGGACATAATAAAAATCTTAGGAGGTGCAGCATGAACACAAAAGCCTTCCCAGAGGTCAAGTTGATTAACAGCTCTTTAGGGGTTGTCATTGGAAGGGCTGGCGACCTGCTGCTGGTTCACATCAGCTCTGGGCTGAACAGCCACCGAGTTTTGGTCTTAGAGACCCAGCTCGAAGGACATCCTGATTTGAGCAGCGTTCCCGAGCTGTCTCTTGGCATTCTTAAGACCTATATGGTTTAGGAGGTGCAACATGAAGACAACTAAGGAAGTCTGGAACAGCATGCCCCCTGAAGAGCGAGCAAAGTGTCCTACCCTCAGATACCTAAACAGGGAGCTTCTCCAGAAGTCCTGGGACGAGCTCCCTCAATTCACCAAAGACCACATTATTCTGCTGCTCGTTGGCCACAAAGAGGACAAAGGAGGAAGGAAATGAAAATAACAATTGAAGAAGAAAAGGCCAACGGCCTGTCGGCCGAAGACCTCGATATTCTACAGGCATTAGGGATTGAAATTCACATCAAAAGCTCGAGGTCATCAAGACCTCGGAAGAGTTGCCCAAGCCCATACAATCTCTTGATTAGATACCAGTGTCGCCTATGTGGTGCTGTTCAATCAGAGGCTTGGGCAATGAAACGCAATGAGAAGGGCGATGCCCTTGAGGGCACAAAAGTGCCTCTTGAAGGCTTTCGCCCTGACAAGGTCAAAGAGGAGTTGCGAGCAACCTGCTCGCAGTGCAGGGAGCGGCTGCTCCGCCTCTCGAAAGAGGAGCTTGTCGAGAAGCTTCTCACAAAGGTGAAGGAGGTCTAGCTATGAACGTAGAGAAAGTAATCGTAAACGGAATGGTTTACTTATCAAGCAGAGGGGACTTTGAGAAAATAGACGTTCTCAACCCTACCCAAGAAGAGCCGTATTGGCAGATTGACTTCCTTGTCAAGGGGAAGATGGTCAAGCGAATATTGGCGACGGGTCAAGTCACCATTATCCGAGAGGAGGTCTAGTCATGCCACTTAGAGAACTAACCATTGAGGAAATAAAGGAAATTGTGGTCGCTCGACCAAAGGCCAGACGGCTGGCCGTTGAGAACTTCCTGATAACAGTGCACCACAACAAGGACGCAGCAACAGCTCTTGCGAACCTCGAGCA